>NZ_AZUS01000008.1:0-263305 GCF_000527195.1 Streptomyces sp. CNH189 | reverse complement strand
TGTACGTGGTGACGCCCGCGCAGGCCATGGGTCCCGCGTCGGGGGCCGTCAGAGCCTCGGGGATGCGGGCCAGGGCGTCGACGGGGGCGACGATCGCCTCCGCGAAGCCTCCGTCGTAGGCGTAGCCGGGGATCTTGAGGTTGTCGCAGACGATGAAGTCGCCCCTGCGGCAGGGGACGCAGTGCCAGCAGCTGCCGCCGAACCAGCCGACGGTGACCCGCTCCCCCACCTGCCAGCCCATGTCCTCGGCGCCCTCACCGAGTTCGTCGATGCGTCCGGCGACCTCGTGCCCGGGGACGAGCGGGAACGGCGTACCGGGCATGCCGGCGGAGACGAAGAGCGCGTCGCTGTGGCAGACCCCGCAGGCCTCCACGGCGATGCGCACGTGGCGGAAGCCCGGTCGGGGCAGTTCGCGTTCGACGATCTCGAAGGATCCGTTCGCGGTGGGTACCTGTGCGACTCGGTAAGTGTTCATGGCGTGACTCCGGGGCCGGCAGCGGCAGCCCCCGATGCCGATGCGACGCCGCTCGGGCGGCTCGGACGCCGCGGACGGCGGGCGCGGACTGCGCACTGCAACTGGGGTGGGACAGGGCGGAGTTCGGTCGCGCGCCGGATCGCCGTGACCGAGGTCCGACGGACGGCGGCCGGGTGCGGGGCGGGCGGGCGTCGCCCGGCGTCACCTCCTCCCGCGTCGCACGCAAGAGCGTGTCCATCCCACCACCGCCGTGCGGGTGCGGCAACACGGGACGGCCGGAGCCGGGGAACGGAGGGCGTCGTGCACGCCCCGCGCACACACCGGCGGCCGGACCGGGCGCGTCGCGTCAGTTCCCGCGCCAGATGTTGTCGAAGGCGGCGGACTCGATCGTCCTGCGCTGCCGTTCGCCGGCCAGTTCCGTGACCGCCTGGAGCACGGTGGCCAGCACGACGGCGTGGTCGTCGGTGAGCCCGTCGGACTGCTCCTCGCTCCCCCGTTCCGTCAGCCCCGCGGCCGCCGCGAGGGCGCCGAGCACCGGATCGCCCGACGACCACCGTTCTCTGGCCCGCGCGGCCGCCGACGGGTCGGCCGGTGCGTCCCGGTGCCGGCGAAGCGGGTTGCGGCCGCGCCGCTCGGGCGGGACCAGCCCCTCCTCCTCGAGCACGGCACGGTAGCGGGCGGCGAGGTCGCGGCCACGCCGCCAGAGCCAGTCCTCCACGCTCTCGCCGGGCCCGCCGTCCCGCAGCCGCTCCGCCGCCTCGGACAGCAGGACGTCACCGGCCGGCGGCGGCCTGTCGGGGACGAGGCGGGTGCCGTCGAGGGTGAGCGCGCCCGCCGCGAGAAGGTCGATCAGCTCCGCCCCGGCGAGTGCGAGGGACAGATCGCCCCGCTCCACGACGGCCCCGCCCTGCGGTTCGGAGGAAACTAGGGCCAGGTCACGCGCTGTGGTCATGAGCAACTCCGGTCGGGACGGAAGGCCGTTACCCCAACGGTCGCACACACCTCCCACCCCGGCGCCTGCCGCCCTGCCCCGCTTTCGAGCTGCGACTCTCCGCCCAATGGGTGATGCTGGTCATCTGGTGGCGAGTTCACCCGGTGTCTCGGCCGCCGGCCGCCCGCGTCGTCACCGCGCCGGAGAGTGCGTGGTGCCGCGGGTGCACAGGACGGCCCGCCGCCGCGTCGCGCGCCGTTCCCTCACACCCGTGCCCTCGACCCCGGGACGCTTCATGCCCATCTACACCTGCACCTACGTCCAGGGATCCCTGACACCCGACGTCAAGGACGAGCTCGCCTCCGGCATCACCGGCATCCACTCCGACATCAACCACGTACCGCCCGACTACGTCAACGTCGTCTTCGCGGAGATACCACCGGAGAACGTCTACGTCGGCGGCCGTCCCGGGACGCCCCTGCTGATCAACGGCTGGGCTCGGCGTGGTCATCCGCAGGACGCGACGACACGGCTGGCCCTGGCGCTCGCGGAGGCCGCGTCCCGAACGTCCGGCATTCCGCGGGAGCACGTCATGGTGGTGATCCTCGACAGCCCGGCGCGCTCCGCGGTCGAGGCGGGCCGCGTTCTTCCCGACCCGGGACATGAGGCGGAATGGCTCGCCGAGGGCCGCGCCGGCGCCTGAGGCAGCCGTCCGGCCGCTTCCACAACTCGTCCGCCCACGAACCCCTTTGAACCGAGCCGTACGGACCCGGAGGAGACGCTCATGCTGAAGGGTTACACCGTCCCGCTGTCCCCCAAGGGCGAGGCCAACATCGCCCCGACGCCGCCGTGGCACTACGCCGGCGACATCGTGGGCGTCGAGTTCTTCACGGAGCCCGCCGCCGCCGAGGCGACGCTGCCGGAGGGACTGGACCCGGATCCGGACACCTCCGGGCGGGTCGTCGCGTTCTTCGTGGACTGGCAGTTCAACGGTGAGCAGGACGAGTACCTCGACCCCGTCCGCAGCCAGTACCGGGAGTTCTTCGTGCTGGTCGACGCCCGTCATCAGGGCCGGCCAATCTCGTGGTGCCCGTACATCTACGTCGACAACCACCATGCGCTGGCCCGCGGTTGGATCCAGGGCTTCCCGAAGAAGGCCGGCAACGTGCATCAGACGCGGGTGTTCGCCTCGCCGGGCAAGGCCTCGCCGACGCTGTCGCCCGGCGCCCGCTTCGGGGCGTCCCTCTCCTGCGACGAGCGGACCCTCGCCACGGCGCGGGTGACGCTCGAGGCCCCGATGGAGGACCCGTCGGCCCTGCTCAGCCGCGACACGATCAACCTGCGGCACTTCCCCACGCTGGAGGTCGGCAAGTACGACAAGCCCGCGGTGCACGAACTGGTCCGCATGGACTACGCCGACCAGCAGGTGGCCGAGGTGTGGACCGGCACCAGCGAGATCGAGCTGCTCCAGGCACCGGGCGAGGAACTGGCGGACCTGGCCCCCGTCCGCGCGGGCATGGGCTTCCGCGCCTCCATGTCCTACAACGTCACGCAGGTCGAGCCGCTCGGGTAGCGCCGGCTCCCGCTCCCGTCGATCCCGCCCGCGCCGACGTCGCCGGGATCGGCGGGACCCCCTCCCCCACGCAGTCCGAAGACAGGGGCCACACCATGAGTACGACCGTCGCAGACCGCATGGTCGAGGCACTGGCGGCCTCCGGCGTCCGCCGCGTCCACGGCCTTCCCGGCGACTCCCTGAACGGCTTCACCGACGCGCTGCGCCGCAACGGGACCGTCGGCTGGACGCACGTCCGGCACGAGGAGACGGCCGCCTTCGCCGCCGCCGGAGAGGCCTCCCTGACCGGACACCTCGCCGTCGCGGCCGGCAGTTGCGGTCCGGGCAACCTGCACCTGATCAACGGTTTGTACGAGGCCCAGCGCAGCCGGGTGCCCGTCCTGGCGATCGCCGCCCACATCCCGAGCGAGGAGATCGGCAGCGAGTACTTCCAGGAGACCCACCCGCAGGACGTGTTCCGCGAGTGCAGCGTGTACTGCGAGCTCGCCAGTACCCCGGAGCAGGTGCCGCGGCTGCTGCACATCGCCATGCGGATGGCCGTCGAACGGGGCGGGGTGTCCGTCCTCGTGGTCCCCGGAGACATGCTGCTGTCCGCTCTCGGCGACGCCGGGACGTTCGCGCGGCCGGTCCTGAGGACCGCGTCGCACGTGACGCCGGACCGCGACGCCCTCGCCGAGGCCGCCGGCGTGCTCAACGACGCGCAGCGGGTGACGATCCTGGGCGGCGCCGGCTGCGTGGGCGCCCACGCCGAGGTCATGGCCCTGGCGGACGCCCTGAGGTCCCCGGTCGTGCACTCACTGCGGGGCAAGGAGCACCTCGAGTACGACAACCCCTACGACGTGGGCCTGACCGGCCTGATCGGCTACAGCTCGGGCTACCGCGCCATGGAGCACTGCGACGCCCTGCTCATGCTGGGGACCGACTTTCCCTACCGGCCGTTCTACCCGCCTGTGGACGTGCCCGTCGTCCAGGTCGACATCCGCGGCGAGCACATCGGACGGCGCACCGGGGTCACGGTGCCGCTCGTGGGGACGGTGAAGGACACGGCCGCCGCGCTGCTGCCGCTGCTCCGGCCGAGGACCGACGGCGCGTTCGCGGAGAAGCTCACCAGGCACTACCGGCGTGTGCGCTCCCATCTGGACCGGCTCGGTGAGGCGAGGCCGACCGACGCGCCGATGCACCCGCAGCACGTCGCCGCCGCGGTGGACCGGCTGGCGGCGGACGACACGGTCTTCACGGCGGACGTCGGCACGCCCACCGTGTGGGCCGCGCGCTACCTCACGATGAACGGCCGTCGGCGCCTGATCGGCTCCTTCAACCACGGCAGCATGGCCAACGCGCTGCCCCAGGCCATCGGCGCCCAGGCTGCCGCGGGCCGACGGCGCCAGGTCGTGGCGCTCTGCGGGGACGGCGGACTGAGCATGCTGCTGGGCGACCTGATCACGCTGCGCCATCAGCGTCTGCCGGTCAAGGTCGTCGTCTTCAACAACGGCACACTGTCGTTCGTCGAGCTGGAGATGAAGGCCGGCGGCATCGTCAACTACGGCACCGACCTCGACGACCTCGACTTCGCGGCCGTCGCCCGCTCCGCCGGCATCTTCGGCGTGCGGGTCGACCGGGCCGGGCAGCTGGACGACGCGCTGAGCGAGGCCCTCACCCTCGACGGCCCCGCCGTCGTCGACGCCCGCACGGCGAGCCAGGAGCTGTCCCTGCCCCCGAACCTCACCTACGACCAGGTGAAGGGTTTCTCCCTGTTCGCCACGCGCACGGTGCTCTCGGGCCAGGGCGACGAACTGCTGGAGCTGGCGAAGACCAACCTGCACGAACTGCCGCTGCTGCGCTGACCGGCCGGGCCCTACGGGGTCACGCCGCCAGCGTCTCGTCCTCCTGGCGGAGGCCGCTGCCGCCCGCCCGGTACTGCTCCAGCAGGGCGTCGGCCACGCGCAGGGCCTCGTCGGCGGTACGGGAGCCGGTCATCACGCACAGCGTGTAGGTGGCGTCCTCGAGCAGCCGGCTGGTGCGGCCGGTGGGAAGCACGTCGTGCTCGATACGCGCCTGGGCGAACCGGGCCAGCACAGCACGCAGCTCCTTCTCCGCCGGAAGGATCATCTCGGTACCTCTCCCCTCTCGTCCTGGGCCGCCCTACGCCGGGGCGCCAGGCATGCGAATGCCCCGTCCGACGAGGTCCACACCTGTCGGCCTCTCAGCCGGCCTGTCGGTGGCGGGTGACAGCATCGGCGCATGACGGAGAACGCGGCGTTCGACTGGCGGACCTTCCTGCTGCGGTGGAGCGGGGAATGGGCCGACTCGCTGCACGACGGCGACGTCCGGGACGCGGACGACGAGGCCGCGCGGCAGGCCCGGTGGCTGGGGTTTCCGCCCGCCTCCGAGGAGCGGATCGCCGCCATGGAGCGGCGTCTCGGCCGGCGGATGCCTCCGTCGTACCGGAGCTTCCTCACGGTCACCGACGGCTGGCGGCACGCGGGCGGGTTCGTGCGGCTGCTGGCGGGGACCGGCGACGCGCGGTGGCACGCCAACGAGTCCGAACTGGCGGAGATGTTCGAGGAGTACCTGGACGAGGACGCCGATGCCGAGGAGCGACGGGAGGCGGACCTCTGGCGGCGCGGACTCCAGCTCGACGTGCGGTCCGACGCCACCGCGGGCACCCGCGCGGTGGTGGTGTGGGGCGACCTCGCCGCCCGGCACGGGGAGCCGTCCTTCCACCTGTCGGTGGCACGCGAAACGACATGCCACTTGCCATGCAGTTCGAAGCGGCCGGCAAGGACGGGTGACGACGTGGGCTTTTGGTCAGCACCCAACCAGCGCGGGAATCAGCACCACGCCGTCAGATCACCCTGAAGCACGCGTCCCGGACGGCACTCGTTTCGACCACCACCGATCCCCGGAAACTCGTTCCCCTAGGCCGGCATGGCGGCCGCACGCATAGCTGACCCCTTAACTATGTAGTCCCGCCACATGTGCGCCTGACCTGCGGGTTCCTACGGTGTGGCGACACGCAAACGTCCCCGCGGAATCCCCAGGAAGTGGTGCCGATGTCGTCGCCCTCTACCGCCCCGCCAGCCCCGAGCAATCTCAAGCGCATCGTCGCCGCGTCCCTCATCGGCACCACCATCGAGTGGTACGACTTCTTCCTCTACGGTTCGGCCGCCGCGCTGGTCTTCAACAAGCTGTTCTTCCCGGACTCCGATCCGCTGGTCGGCACGCTGCTGTCGTTCCTGACGTACGCCGTCGGGTTCGCCGCGCGGCCGATCGGCGCGCTGGTCTTCGGGCACTACGGGGACCGGCTCGGACGCAAGAAGCTGCTCGTGCTGAGCCTGCTGTTGATGGGCGGGGCCACCTTCGCGATCGGGCTGCTGCCCACGCACGCCACCATCGGCAGCGCAGCACCGGTCCTGCTCACCGTGCTGCGGCTGGTGCAGGGCTTCGCGCTCGGCGGTGAGTGGGGCGGCGCCGTGCTGCTGGTGTCCGAGCACGGCGACGCGCGCCGGCGCGGGTTCTGGGCCTCGTGGCCGCAGACCGGCGCGCCGGCCGGGCAGTTGCTGGCGACGGGTGTGCTGTCGCTGCTGACCGCCGTGCTGTCGGACTCGGCCTTCGGGGCCTGGGGCTGGCGCATCCCGTTCCTGCTCTCCGGGGTCCTGGTGATCGTCGGTTTGTGGATTCGTCTCTCTGTCGACGAGTCGCCGGTGTTCAAGGAGGCACTCCAGCGCGCCGAGGCCCGCAAGGCCGACGCCCCCGCCGAGCGCATGCCCCTGGTGGCGGTGCTGCGCCACCACTGGCGTGACGTGCTGGTGGCGATGGGCGCGCGGATGGCGGAGAACATCAGCTACTACGTGATCACCGCGTTCATCCTGGTGTACGCCACCACCTCGGCCGGGGTGTCCAAGCAGACCGCGCTCAACGCGGTGCTCATCGCCTCCGCGCTGCACTTCGCCGTGATTCCGGCCTGGGGTGCGCTGTCGGACCGGGTGGGCCGCCGTCCGGTGTATCTCATCGGCGCGGTCGGCGTAGGGCTGTGGATGTTCCCCTTCTTCTCTCTCATCGACACCGGGGGCTTCGGAGCCCTGCTGCTCGCGGTGACCGTGGGCCTGGTGATGCACGGGGCGATGTACGCACCGCAGGCCGCCTTCTTCTCTGAGATGTTCGCGACCCGGATGCGCTACTCCGGCGCCTCCATCGGCGCCCAGTTCGCGTCGGTCGCGGCGGGCGCCCCGGCCCCGCTGATCGCCACCGCGCTGCTGTCGGACTACGGCAGCTCCACCCCGATCGCGCTCTACGTCATCGCCGCGAGCCTGCTCACGGTCGTCGCCGTGGCGGTGGCCAAGGAGACCCGGCACCGGGACCTGGCGGACGTGTCCGCCCCGGGCGGGCCGGGCGCGCCGCCCGTCAGGACCGAGGCCGCCGAGGACGCGCGCACCCACTGATCCGCTGCGTCGCCCTGGCCCCCGTCCCCGCCCGTCGGCGGTGCGGGGGTCAGGGCCGTGCGGGCGGCGGGGTGATGCCGGACAGGCGGTGCAGGCGCAGGGCCAGCTGGATCTCCAGGGTCCGCGCCGGGCTTTGCCAGTCGTCCCCGAGGAGGCGGCCGACACGGTCCAGCCGCTGGGCGACCGTGTTGACGTGGACGTGCAACTCGTCCTTGGTGCGGGCGGGGCTCATGCCGCAGGTGAAGTAGGCGTCGAGGGTGCGCAGCAGTTCGGTGCCGCGACGGGCGTCGTAGGCCACGACCCGGCCGATGGTGCGGTCGACGAAGCCGGCGATGTCCCGCTCACCCGCGAGCAGCAGGCCCAAGAAGCCGAAGTCCTCGGCGGCGGAGCCGTCGCCGCAGCGGCCGAGCAGTCGCAGGGTGTCGAGGCAGCGCCGGGCCTCCGCGTAGGCCGTGGCCACGGTGTCGGGGCGGGCGAGGAGCTGCCCGACCGGGGCGGAGGCGCCGACGGTCACCGGTTCGTGGACGGCCGTGCCGAGCTCGCGGGCGGTGCGGCGGGCCAGGCCGGTGGCGGTGTCGCCGGGGGCGAGCGGCAGCAGCAGGACCGTGCCGCCGTCGCGGGCCGCAGCGAGGCCCTGCCGGGTCGCGGCGAGGTGGGAGGCCGCGGCCCACAGCCGTCTGCGGGCGTCGGCCTCCTGGTCGGCGTCGGCGGTGCCGCCCTCCAGCCGGGCGGCCAGCACGGCGTGGGTGGCGTCCAGGTCCGCGCTCAGCCGGGCGGCCCGCTCGCGCAGCAGGCGGGGGTCGCGGTCACGGGCGTCGAGCAGGTCGTCGAGCAGCTCGCCCCGGACGCGCTGCTCCGCCTCGGCGGCGGAGCGGCGGGCCAGCAGCAGCAGCGAGGTCACCATGGCCGCGCGTTCGAGGGTGCGCTGGTCGACGGGGTCGAGGTCCGGGTGGCCGCGCAGCACGAGGGCGCCGAGCAGTTCGTCCCCGGCGGCGACGGCGGCGGTCCAGTCGTCCCCGTGCCGTACGGCGTGGCCCTCGGCGCGCGAGGACTCCAAGGCGTCGGCGGGCGCCGCCGGGGCCTCGGTGAAGTCGACGGTGCCGTCGAGCACCTCGGAGACGGCGGCCGCCACGTCGTGCACCCCTCCGCCGCGCAGGACCAGCTCGGCGAGCCGGTCGTGGACGTCGGAGGCGCGCTCGATGACGGCGCTGCGGTCCTGGATGATCTCGTTGGCGCGCTCCAGGCCGGCGAGGGCGGAGCGGGTCTCGGCAAGCAGGTTGGCGGTGTCGATGGCGGCCGCGGCGAGCGCGGCGAAGGAGCCGAGCAGGGCGATCTGCTCCCGCTCGAACACCCGGGAGCGGCGGTCGGCGGCGAACAGCACCCCGATGACGTGGTCGCCGAGCGTCAAAGGCACCCCGACGATGGCGACGAGCCCTTCGTCGCGCACCCCGCTGTCGATGGAGTGGGTGTGCTGGAAGCGGCCGTCGCGGAAGTAGTCGTCGGTGACGTAGGGGCGGGCGGTCTGCGCGACGAGCCCGCCGAGCCCTTCCCCCATGCCGAGACGCAGCTGCTGGAAGCGGGCCGCCACCGAGCCCTCGGTGACCCGCATGTAGGTGTCGCCCCTGGCCGGGTCGTTCAGGCTGAGGTAGGCGACGTCGGTGCCGAGCAGCGAGCGGGCGCGCTGCACGATCGCGCGCAGCACGGCGTCCAGGTCGCGCAGTCCGGCGAGGTCGTGGGCGGTCTCGAACAGCGCGGACAGCTCCGCCTCGCGGCGGCGGCGTCCCTCGATCTCGGAGCGCACGCGCAGCGCGAGCAGCTTGGCCCGCTCCAGGGCGGCGACCCGCTCGGCGGGCAGCCCCTCGGCGCGGGCCAGCAGCACCGGCTGCTCGTACGCCTCGGCGGGGGCCCCGCGGGCCAGCAGTTCGAGGAACGGCGCCTCGGCGCCGTCGGGCGCGGGCCGGGCGGCGTCGGGGCCGGGACGGCCCGGCGCTCCGGCGGCGGGGGCGGAGCGCTCGGCGGACTGCAGGTGATCGCGGGGCATGGGTCTCAGGATTCCTCATCCGGCGGCCGCCCCGTCAGGCCTGTGGACAACTCCGTGGGCCGACGGCCGGCCGCGGTCGGTTCGTGCCTCAGTGGGCGGTCCAGCCGCCGTCCAGGACCAGCGAGGTGCCGGTCACGAAGGATGCCCGCGGGCCGCACAGGTAGGCGACGGCGTCGGCGACCTCGTCCGGTTCGATGAGGCGCTTGACGGCGCTGTCCTGCAGCAGCACCTCGGACACGACGCGCTCCTCGGGGATGCCGTGGGCGCGGGCCTGGTCGGCGATCTGCTTCTCGACCAGTGCGGTGCGCACATAGGCGGGGTTCACACAGTTGGAGGTGACACCGTGGGCCGCGCCCTCCAGGGCGGTGGTCTTGGACAGCCCCTCCAGGCCGTGCTTGGCGGCCACGTACGCGGACTTGAAGGCCGAGGCGCGCAGGCCGTGCACGGAGGAGATGTTGACGATCCGGCCCCAGCCCTGCTCGTACATGTGCGGCAGGGCACCGCGGATGAGGCGGAAGGGGGCCTCCAGCATCACAGTGAGCACCGTGTGGAAGACGTCCGGCGGGAAGTCCTCGATGGGGCGGACCAACTGCAGTCCGGCGTTGTTGACGAGGACGTCGGTCCCGGCCGCGGCGGACTCGGCGGCGTCCAGGTCGGTGAGGTCCAGGACGTGCGGGTCGACGCCGCCGCCCAGGTCCGCGGCCGCCGCGGCGAGCGCCTCCAGCCCGGCGGCGTCCCGGTCGACGGCTCTGACCTTGGCACCGGCGGCCGCGAGCCGCAGGGCGCAGGCGCGGCCGATGCCGCCTGCGGCGCCGGTGACGAGCGCGGTGCGGCCACCGAGGTCGAGGGGGGTGTCGTGGGGAGCCGGAAGGGCACGGGGCGCGGTCATGGCTCGACCCTAGGCAGCACGCCCCGGTCGACCCATGTGGTCACACCCCACAGTTCAGCGGTTTCCAGTGGGGTCGAGCCATGTGGAGGAGGGGTCGAACCACGTGGGTGCGTCGGAGAGGGCCTGCTTGATGCGGAAGCTGCCGAACTCGTTCAGCTCGGGCAGCGCGTCCACGTCGAACCAGCCGACGTCCAGCGACTCGTCGTCGTTGACCCGCGCCTGACCGCCGACGGCACGGCAGCGGAAGGTGATGTCCATGAACTGACAGATGTCGCCGTTGCCGTACGTCACGGGTTCCACGGCCTGGATCAGCACGACCCGCTCGACCACGCAGCGCACCGCGGTCTCCTCCTCGACCTCCCGCACCGCGCAGGCCGCGGGCTGCTCCCCCGGGTCGGGCATGCCGCCGATCACCGACCACTTGCGGGTGTCCGCCCTGCGGTTGAGCAGCACGCGGCCCTCGTCGTCGAAGACGAGGGCCGTGACGCCGGGCAGCCACAGCAGTTGGTGTCCGGCCGAGGCGCGCAGGGTGCGGATGAAGTCAGGAGTAGCCATGTCCCGACCCTAACCGGCGTGCGCGGACGCTCCCGGGCACGCCGGAGGGCGTCCGGGGCTACTGTTCGCCGGTCCGCCGGGCGCGCAGCCGCGCGGCGACGCCCCAGCCGAGGCCGCCCGCCGCGACGAGGACCAGGACCGCCTCCGGGAGCGCGCCGAGGCGGGTCGCGGGGGTCTGCGAGGTGCGCAGCGGCACCTCCTGCACGAGGGAGTCGGCGACGAACATGCCGGTCTTCCGCGTGACCGTGCCGTCCGGCATGATGATCGCGCTGACGCCGCTGGTCACCGGCACGGTGACGGTGCGGCTGTGCTCCACGGCGCGGACCCGGGACATGGCGAGCTGCTGGTAGGTCATCTCGCTGCGCCCGAAGGTGGCGTTGTTGCTCGGCACGGAGATCAGCTGGGCGCCGGCGGTGACCGTGTCGCGGACGGCCCAGTCGAAGGCGGCCTCGTAGCAGGTGACCAGGCCGACGCCGGCGCCGCCCATGTCGAACACGCCGGGCTCGGAGCCGCGGCTGAAGTCCTGGCGGACCATGGAGGTCCAGGTCTCGTTGATCGCGCCCACCAGGGAGCGCAGCGGCAGGTACTCGCCGAACGGCTGGATCTGCCGTTTGTCGTAGGTGTCGACGGGGCCCTTCGCCGGGTCCCAGAGAACCTGCTCGTTGAGCAGTTCGCCGTCCCGGGAGACCACCGCGCCGACCGAGATGGGCGCGCCGACGGCCTTGGCGGCGCGGTCGACGACCTCGCGGGCGTCGGCGTTGGCGAAGGGGTCGATGTCGGAGGAGTTCTCCGGCCACAGCACGATGTCGGGGCGCTCGGCGCGGCCGGCGGCGACCTCGGCGGCCAGCCGCTCCGTCTCGCGCGCGTGGTAGTCGAGGACGGCCCGGCGCTGGGAGTTGAAGTCGAGCCCGAGGCGGGGCACGTTGCCCTGGATGACGGCGACCGTCACCGTGCCGTTCTCGGCCGTGTCGCTCACCAGCGTCCGCGCCGCGAACGCGCCGGCCACCGGCGCGGCGACGCTCAGCACACCGGCGACCGCCGCGGCCCGGTGCCATGTCCCGGTGTGCCGCGCCCGCAGGGTGAGCCGCACCAGCTCGTACAGACCGAAGCCGCACAGCACGACGGCGAAGCCGAGGACCGGGGTGCCGCCGAGCGCGGCGAGCGGCAGGAACACTCCGTCCGCCTGCCCGAACGCGATCTTGCCCCAAGGGAAGCCGCTGAACGGCACGCGCGCGCGTGCCGCCTCGCCGGCGATCCACAGCGCAGCCGCCCACACCGGCCAGCCCGGCAGCCGGGACACGACGGTGATCCCGGCGCCGACCAGCGCGACGAACACCGCCTCGATCACCACGAGCGCGATCCACGGGCCGGGACCGACCTCCACACCGGTCCACACCAGCAGCGGCAGCAGGAAGCCGAGCCCGAAGAGGTAGCCGAGGCCCAGTCCCGCCTTCCAGCTCCGGCCGCGCAGCACCCCACCGAGGACGGCGAAGGCGGGCAGGGCCAGCCACCACAGGGTGCGCGGCGGGAAGCTGACATAGAGGAGGAGGCCCGCGAGCGCTGCGGCGCCGGCCGGGAGGAGGCGCGCGCGCCACTTCTGCCAGGCCGAGGGCGTGGTCTGCGGCGGCATGGGGTCCGACGCGCCGACGGAGGTTGCGGTGACGGTCACTCCGGGAGTCTACGGCGCGTGACCTGGGGCCGGACAGCGCGGTCGTACGGGCCCGGGGCGGGTGGAACACCGCGAGGGCCCGTGCCGTGGACGAGCGCGACAACGTTTCCGCTGAGTCGTCACCACACGTCCCCAAAAGGGCCACCAGCCGTTACCGTGTGCCGGTGCCTTGTCCGTGGGGCCCGACGCGGGGCCGTCGGACGGGGCCCGTCAGCTCGGGGGCGACGAGGTGGGGCGGGGTGCGGGGTGGGTTCCACAGACATGGCGTCCGCCGGTCCGGACGCGGACGGCGAGAGACGGACCGGTCCGGACGCGGCGGGCATGGTGGTGCTGGGCGCGTGCGCGGCCTGGCCGCTGATCACCGCGGCGGCCCGGGACGGCCGTCCCGAGGGCATGCTGCTCGCGGTGCTGGCCGTGGCGGCGGGGTACGCGGCGGGCCGCATCGGCGGGGCACTGCTGCCGGTGGCCGCCCCCTGCGCGGGCGCGCTCGCCGGGACAGCCCTCGTGGCGTGGGTGCCCCACCTGGCGCCGGGCCCGCAGATCACCACTCCTCTCGGGCACGCCGGGGCGACGACCGCCATGGTGATCCTGTCGGCGGGCGCCGCCTGCTGCGCGGCCTGGGCGGCGTCGGCGACGGCGCCGCGGATCGCGCTGCGGCTGCTCGCCGCGGGCGTCGCGGTGACGGCGGCGGTGCTGGGGTCGGCCGCGGGGTGCGTGGCGGCCGCGCTGCTCCTGGTGTGTTCCCTGGCCGCCGGCCGCGTACGGCACCGCGGCGCGGCCCTCGCCGTGCTGGGCCTGACGGCGGCCGGCGCGGTCGGGCTGACCTGGGCCGTCGCCGGTGACGCGGTGCCGGAGGGGTTCGCCGCGTCGTTGGAGGGCCGGCTCACCCCGCACCGGGTGGCGCTGTGGCACGACGCGCTCGACCTCGTACGGACGCACGCGGGCCTGGGCGTAGGGCCGGGGCGCTTCGGGGAGCTGAGCACGACGTCGGTCGGGTCACCGTTGTCCGACGGCAAGCCGCACTCCGCCCCGCTGCAGCTGGCGGCGGAGCAGGGCGTCGTCGGGGTGCTGCTCGCGGCGCTGGCGTTCGGCTGGCTGCTGTACGCGCTGTGGCGCAGCCCGCGCTCGACGCCGGTGGTGCTGACGGCGGGTACGGCCCTGACCGCGCTGGCGCTCGTCGCCACGGTGGGCAACGCCCTGAGCTTCACGGCGGTGACGGCCGGCGGCGGGTTCCTGGCGGGCCTCGCCACGTCCCGCCCCTTCACGGACGAACCGACCCGCCGCACCTGAGTCACGGACCTGGTGCCTGACGTTCGGATCATTCCGGTGTCGCGCGGCGTGGCACGCGCATCTGCGGCGTTGTCGTCGGTTGCCGACGCTCCGCGTCGTCGCCCTCCTCCGCCTTGCAGCTGCACGCACCACGCCCTGCTCGGGTCGGCCGGACAGCCCCGTCGCCAGGGCCGGACTGATCCGAACGACAGGCCCTGGGCCGAAGGCGACGCAGTCAGCCGGTGCCGCCGTCCCCGGCGCCCAGGCGACCGGTGACCGCTCCTCACCCGACGACCGGCCGACCAGGTGACCGCTCCACCGGACGACCGCGCGACCAGGTGACCGCTCCAGCCCGACAACCGCTCCCCGTGACTCGGCACGCCGGGACCGAGCCGGCGGGTCCCCGCACCGGCGATCGGCACGGCGCGACGGGCGGCCCGTGACGGACACGCGGCGACGGCGAGGCGCCGGCGAGACGCCGTGACCAGCCGACAGACCGCCGCCGCGGACCGCCGCCTCAGCGAGGGACCGCCGAGTCATCGGCCCCGAGGCCCGCGCCGCCCCGCGCACAGGGCCCCGCCCGTTCGTCGGAGCGCGAGCCCGCGACCCCTCACAGCTTCGTGCCGGCGCGTCCCAGGCGGAGGCGGTCGCGGATGACGGTGACGGCGGCCTCCGCGTCGTCCACCGTCACCGTGAAGGTGTGGCCGTCGGACAGCCGCAGCACCACGCCCTCACCGCGCCGTACGACGACCGCCGTGCCCTTCTCGGGCCGCCACCTGTACCCCCAGCCGCCCCAGTGCCGGGGTGTGACGTGCGGGGCGAAGTCGGCCCCGGCGACGTGGGACAGCGGGATGCGGCGGCGCGGTACACCGATGTGGCCGCAGCGCACCTCGAGGTGGTCCTGGTCGACCCGCAGCGCGACGTGCACGAAGGCGAGGGTGCCGAACAGCACCAGGAGTCCGGCCGCGATGCAGCCGACGACGGCCATGGCGAGCGGCGCGACCCCGGACGTCCACGCGGAGTCGACGGCCAGCGCGATACCGAGCGCCATGCAGGCGGCGCCGATCAGCGCCAGCAGCCACTGGAAGCGGGCGGTGGCGCGACCGGTCCAGACCTCGGAGTGCGGGCCGTGCTCGCCGGGGCGGTGGTCCCTCATGCTTCGAGGTTACTCAGAATCCGCTCCGCGGCTACCGCGTCGCACAGCGTCACTGAGCCGTCCGGGCGGGGACGACCGGCCGGAGCAGTCCGCCCTCGGGGTAGGTGAGGGCGGGGGCGGGCAGGCTGCCCGGACGCCCGCTGAGCAGCACGGTCAGGCCGCCGGTGGCGGGCGCGTCGGGGGCGGGGTGCTCGCCGAGCCGCCGCAGGGCCTGGGCGGCGACCGCGCCGGCGGAGCCGTGCAGGGCGAGCGGCGGGCGCCCGGGGCGCTGAACGGCGGCGCGGATGCGGTCGGCGACCAGTTCGTAGTGGGTGCAGCCGAGGACGACGGTGGTCACGTCGTCGGGGGTGAGCTCGGCGGCCGCGGCGACGGCGGCGTCGACCGCCGTGTCGTCCGCCCGCTCCACGGCCTCGGCCAGTCCCCAGCAGGGCACCTCGGTCACGGTCACCCCGTCGGCGAACCTCTTGATCAGGTCACGCTGGTAGGGGCTGCCGGTGGTGGCGGGCGTGGCCCAGATGGCGAGCGGTCCGCCGCCGGCCGCGGCCGGCTTGATGGCCGGGACGGTGCCGATGACCGGCAGGTCCGGCTCGTGGCGGGCGCGCAGGGCGGTGAGGGCGTGCACGGTGGCGGTGTTGCAGCCGACGATCAGCGCGTCCGGCCGGTGCACGGCGGCGGCCTCGGCGACGGACAGGGCGCGCCGGGTGAGGTCCAAGGGGGTCCTGGGTCCCCACGGCATGCCGTCGGGGTCGAGGGAGAGCACCAGATCGGCGTCGGGGCGCAGTCGCCGTACCGCTGCGGTGGCCGCCAGCAGTCCGATTCCGGAGTCCATGAGCGCGATCTTCACCCGGCCACGATAGACGATGAGCCGCTGCGGGGCCGTGCCGTGGGGCAGACTGCGGGCGTGAGCGCCATCGTGTGGAGTGCCGCCGTATCACTCGCCGCCTGGTTGTGGCTGCTGCTTCTCCAGGGGTGGTTCTGGCGTACGGACGTGCGGCTTCCGCCGTCGCGCGACCCCGGCGTGTGGCCGGACGTGTGCGTGGTCGTACCCGCGCGGGACGAGGCGGCGGTGCTGCCGGTGAGCCTGCCGTCGCTGCTCGCCCAGGACTATCCGGGCCGGGCCGAGATCTTCCTGGTCGACGACGGCAGCACCGACGGCACCGCGCGGCTCGCGCGGGAACTCGCGGAGCGGCACGGAGGTCTGCCGCTCACCGTCGGCTCCCCCGGTGAGCCGCCGGCCGGCTGGACCGGCAAGCTGTGGGCCGTGCGGCACGGGATGGCCCTGGCCCGGGCGCGGGGGCCGGAGTACCTGCTGCTGACGGACGCGGACATCGCCCACGCCCCGGACAGTCTGCGCAGGCTGGTGGCGGCCGCCCGGACCGGCGGCTTCGACATCGTGTCGCAGATGGCGCGGCTGCGGGTGGAGAGCCTGTGGGAGCGGCTGGTCGTACCGGCCTTCGTCTACTTCTTCGCGCAGTTGTATCCGTTCCGCAGGATCGCCGGGCCGGGCAGCCGGACGGCGGCGGCCGCCGGCGGCTGTGTGCTGCTGCGCGCCGAGGCCGCCGAGCGGGCGCGGATCCCGGACGCGGTGCGGCACGCCGTGATCGACGACGTGGCGGTGGCCCGCGCGGTGAAGCGGAGCGGCGGACGCGTCTGGCTGGGGCTGGCGGACGGGGTGGACAGTGTGCGTCCCTATCCGCGGCTGGCCGACCTGTGGCGCATGGTGTCGCGCAGCGCGTACGCCCAGCTGCGGCACAACCCGGCGCTGCTGGCGGGTACGGTCGCCGGTCTGGCGGTGGTGTACCTGGTTCCGCCCGTCGCGGTGGCCGCCGGAGCGGTGACGGGGAACCTGCCGTGCGCGCTGCTGGGGGCGGCGGCCTGGCTGGTGATGGCGGGGACGTACGTACCGATGCTGCGGTACTACCGGCAGCCGCTGTGGCTCGCGCCGCTGCTGCCGGTGACCGCGTTCCTCTATCTGCTGATGACGGTGGACTCGGCGGTGCAGCATCGCCGGGGGCGTGGTGCCGCCTGGAAGGGCCGCACCTACGCCCGCCCGGGGGCCGCCGCCGAAGAGGCCTGATGGGCCGTCATTTGCGGCCGGGGGTCCAGTTCATGCCCCAGCCGTAGGCGTGGTCGACGGTGCGCTGCGGGCTCACGCCCCGCTCCGGGACGAGGTAGCGGGCCTCGCGCTGGACGACCAGTTCGCCGCCCCCGGTGTTGGTGATGAGTGCGAGCGCGCACACCGTGGAAGGGACGGTGCACTCGTCGAGGGAGAAGTCGATGGGCGCGCCGTGCTGCGGCCGGAGGGTGACCGTCGCGTGCAGGTCGGCGAAGGAGCGGGCGCCCTCGTAGATGGTGACGAAGACGAGGATGCGCCGGAGCAGGTGCCTCTGGTCGAGGTTGACGGTGAGGTTCTCGCCGCTCGCCACGGCACCGGTGCGGTCGTCGCCGTCGAGGTGGAGGAACGGCGGCTGGTGCAGCGAGCCGAAGGCGTTGCCGAGGGCCTGGACGACGCCCTTCCTGCCGTCGGTGAGTTCCCACAGGGCGCACAGGTCGAGGTCGAGGTCGGAGTGCATGGCGACCGGGCGGCCCAGCTTGCCGGCCCAGCCGGAGAACTGCTTGCGCACCTCCCAGTTGAGGTTGACGTGCAGGGCGCCCGAGGTGCCGCCCTGCTTGGTCAGCGACACGGAGGGGGCCGCCTTGGTGAGCGTCACCTTCGTCAGCCGGACCGGCGCGGCCGGCGGGGGCGGGGGCTGCGGCACGGTGACCGGGGGCGCGACGGACGGGGCCGTCGGCGGCCGGTGCGCGGTGACCGGCGGGGCCTGGGGCGTGACGGGCGGGGCGGCGTGCTGCGGTTCGTCGACGGTGATGCCGTAGTCGGTGGCCAGTCCCTCGAGTCCGCTGCTGTAGCCCTGGCCGACGGCGCGGAACTTCCAGTCGCCCTGGCGCCGGTAGAACTCGCCGAGCACGAACGCCGTCTCGGTCGTGGCGCCGGCGGGGTCGAAGCGGGCCGCCTGGGTGCCGTTCGCGGCGTCCTTCACCTCGATGTACAGACCGGGGACCTGTCCGAAGGAGCCGCCGTCGCTGGAGGCGGCCAGGATGACGGTCTCGATGCCGGGCTCCACGCGCGTGAGGTCGACGAGGAGGGTGTCGGTGACCTCTCCCCCGGCCTGCCGCTTGCCCTCGTGCCGCACGGCGCCGGAGGCGTGGGCGGGCTGGTTGTAGAAGACGAAGTCGGCGTCGGAGCGGACCTTGCCGCCGGCGAGCAGCAGTGCCGAGACGTCCGCGTCCGGGACTCCGGGGCCGGAGCGCCAGCCCACGGCCACCCGCAGTGCCGTGGCCGGCACCGGCGTGTTCGATCCCTTCGGCATTGACATGTCCCGCCCCCATCACAGGTCGCCGCGCACCGGGCCAGGTCCCGGCATCCGTCGGTGTTCGTCCGCCCAACCTATTCCCCCGGGCCCGGGGCGCCCACGCCCGAGAGGGAAGAAGCACCCCCGCAACCGCCGGTAACGCCCCAGGAACTCGGCCTTTACATGAAAATCACGCGGCAAGAAGCCCGTTTTCCCCAAGTTCGCTCGGATTGGGGATCGCCAGTCACGCAGGGCGCGGAAAACAACCCTCTTATCGGTCTCCCCAACCAGCACATCGTGGGCTTAACTTATGTGCCATGACCTCCCCCCGCTCCATGTATGGCGGCGGCTACTCCTCCGCTGCCTTCCCGGACACTCCGATCTACGACTCGCTCGTGGCCGAGCGGGGCACCCCGCAGATCGCCCCGATCCGGGTCCCCGCCGCGTACGAGGCTCCGGCCAGTCATCTGCCCGCGCTTCCCTCGGCGTTGCCGGCCCTCCCGGCGGCACCGTCCCAGCCGTCCTACGGCTACCCCCAGGCGCCGCAGCCCGCCCCTCTCCAGCAGGCGCACACGGCGTACATCCCGCAGCAGGCCACCGCGCCGCGCGGGTATCCCGGCCCCCAGCCGCAACCGCCGCGCCAGCCGCAGCCCGCCGGATACGAGGCGATGCGCCCCGCGGCCCCGCGTCCGGCGCCCGCGCCGTACCAGGACCCCTACGGCAACCAGCACCCGCAGTACCGGGGGTACTGAGCGACCGGGGCCGTCGGTGCCTGATGGCACGATGGCCCCATGCGGAACGCTCGAGTGCGCTCGATTCACATTCATCCGGTCAAGGCCTTCCGGAGCCTGCCGCTCCGGGAGGTCCTCGTGGAGCGCTGGGGTCCGGCCGGTGACCGGCGCTGGATGCTGATCGACGACGGGGGAAAGGTCGTCACACAGCGCCGTCACCCACGCCTGGCCCTCGCCGCCGCCGAGCCCCTGCCCGGCGGCGGCGTCGTGCTGTCCGCGCCCGGCCGGGAGCCCGTCACGGTTCCCGTCCCGGCGTCCGGCGCGAGGGTCCCGGCGGACCTCTTCGGCGACAAGGTGGAGGTCGTCCCGGCCGAGGACGCGGCGGTGCACGCCTGGTGCAGCGACCACCTGGGCGTCGGCGTGCGCCTGGTGCACCTCGACGACCCGGCCGTGCGCCGGCCGGTGGACCCGGCGTACGCGCTGCCGGGCGAGACGGTCTCCCTCGCCGACGGCTATCCGCTGCTCCTCACCACGACCGCTTCCCTGGACCACCTCAACTCCCTGATCGCGCGGGGCGAGCACGCGGACGAGGGCCCACTTCCGATGAGCCGCTTCCGGCCCAATGTGGTGATCGAGGGGACCGAGCCCTGGGCGGAGGACCACTGGACACGCGTCACGATCGGCGACGTCCCCTTCCGGGTCGCCAAGCCCTGCGGGCGGTGCGTGGTCACCACCACCGACCAGGACACCGCCGGGCGCGGACGCGAACCCCTGCACACCCTGGCCCGGCACCGGTCCGCCGACGGCAGGCTCCTGTTCGGCCAGAACCTGGTGCCGCTGGCCACCGGCACCCTCCGCGTCGGCGACCCACTGGAGGCCGTGGCCTGACGGACCGGCGGCAGCCGGCACCGCCCGGAGCGGGAACCGGTGCCGGGCCCGGCGCGTTGGCTCTCGTGAGGGGTCGGTGGGAGAACCGGGCAGGGGGTGCGGACGGTGCGTGCGATCAGCGGACTGTGGCGCTGGCGGCACAACCCGCTGCGGCGCGGCACCGATCTCGCGGAGGCGTGGCTGGCGCTCACCGCGCTGCTGCTCGTCACCCTGGCCGCGCCGCTGATCGGCGTTCTCTCCGGGAGCGCGGCGCACAGTTCGCTGCAGCGGTCCGTCCGCGCCCAGCAGCAGTCCCGGCACCTGGTGACGGCCACCGTGGTGCGCGAGCTCGAGCGGCTCGCGCCGGCCGCCGACCCGGAGTTGGTGGGCGGCGACGCGGGCAGACGCGTCCTGGCCCGCTGGACCGCTCCGGATGGCACCGACCGGCGCGAGCCCGTGCAGGCGCGGCTCGCGGATCCCGAGCCCGGCGACCGGTTCCGGATATGGACCGACGGGCGCGGGGACCGGGTCGCCCGTCCGCTGGACGCGGGCACCGCGACGGCGCACGCGGTGCTGGCCGGGGCCGGTGCGACGCTGCTGGCCGCCGGACTCTTCGAGGGCGCCCGCCGCCTGACGGTCCGTCGCATGCTGCACCGCCGGTACACCCGCTGGGGCCGGGAGTGGGGCAGGGTGGGTCCCGACTGGGGCAGGGCGGGCGCCGACAGCTGACGGCGTTCCGGCTCTGGTCAACTCGCCGCCCCCGCGCACGCTACGGTGGTCCGGCCGAACCGATCGGCAGCGACTCGGGCGGGTACGAGCCACAGGTACGACGAGGTGGGGGCACGGCAACACCATGGCACAGGGCACGGTCCAGGTGACGCACACCGGCACATCGAGGTGGCGGCGCCGCACGGGTGAGTACCCATCGCTCGCCGCCGCCCTGGAGGCCGCGGCCGAGGGTGACGTCCTCACCGTCGCTCCCGGCACCTACCGGGAGAACCTCGTCGTGCAGCGGGCGGTGACCCTGCGCGGGCCCGAGGGGTCGCCCGGCTCGGTGCGCATCGCCCCGGCGGACGGGGTGCCGCTCACGGTGCGCGCCTCCGCGGTGGTGCAGGACCTGCACGTGGAGGGTCAGGACGCGACCGCTCCGGCCGTGCTGGTGGAGGACGGCACCCCTGAACTGCGGGACATCCGCGTGGTCAGCCGCTCCGCCGCCGGGATCGAGGTGCGCGGCGCCGCCCGGCCCACGGTGCGCCGGTGCACGGTCGACAACCCGGCGGGCGTCGGCATCGCCGTACTGGACGGCGGGGGCGGGGTGTTCGAGGAGTGCGAGGTGGTCGCCGCCGGTCAGGCGGGCGTCGCCGTGCGCGGCGGCGGGCACCCGCGCCTGGAGCGCTGCCGGGTGCACCACGCCTCCGGTTCCGGGCTCACCGCGACCGGGGAGAACTCGGCGCTGGAGGCCGTGGGGTGCGAGGTGTACGAGGTGCGGGGCAGCGGCGTCCAGGTGACCGGCCGCGCCACCGCGCACCTCACCGACTGCGACGTGCACCGCACCACCGGGGACGGCATCACGCTCGACACGGACGCCGTACTGACGCTGGCCGACTGCCGCATCCACGACATCCCGGAGAACGCGGTCGACCTGCGGTCCCGTTCGGTGCTCACGCTGACCCGCACCACGGTCCGGCAGTTCGGCCGCAACGGCCTGTCGGTGTGGGACCCGGGCACGCGGGTGGACGCCAACCAGTGCGAGATCTTCGACAGCACCGGCGACTACCCGGCGGTGTGGGTGAGCGACGGCGCCACCGCCGTCCTGGACTCCTGCCGGGTGCACGACGTGCCGGACGCCCTCTTCGTGCTCGACCGCGGCTCGCGCGCGGACGTCGTCGACAGCGACCTCTCGCAGGTGCGCAACACGGCGGTGTCGGTGAGCGACGGCGCCACCGCCCAGCTCGACGACTGCCGCATCCGGGACGCGGCGACGGGCGCCTGGTTCCGTGACCACGGCAGCGGCGGCACCCTCAGCAACTGCTCCGTGGACGGCACCCAGACCGGCGTGATCGTCACCAAGGGCGCCGACCCGACCGTCGAGCGCTGCACCGTCGACTCCGCCGCCGAGGCGGGCGTCTACGTCTCGGCGGGCGGCCGGGGCACCTTCGAGATCTGCAAGGTGACGGGCAGCGGCGGCTACGGCTTCCACGTGATCGACGGCAGCCGCACCACGCTGCGCAAGTGCCGTACGGAGCGCTGCGTGCGCGGGGGTTACGAGTTCGCCGAGGGCACCGACGGGACGTCCGGCTCGGGCGGCCCGGTCGTCGAGGACTGCACGAGCGACGAGTCCGGCAGCCTGCGGGCCGAGCCCTCGGCGCCCGAGCCGGCGGTGCAGACGACGGGCCACAGTACGGGGCTGCTGGGTACGGTTCCCGCCCAGGTCGGCACGGTCCCCGTCCAAGCCGCCGCCGAGGCCCCGGAGCGTCCGGCGCGCACCTCCAAGGACGTCCTCGGTGAATTGGACGCCCTGGTGGGGCTGGACAGCGTCAAGCGCGAGGTGCGGGCCCTCACCGACATGATCGAGGTGGGCCGGCGCCGTCAGCAGGCGGGACTCAAGGCGGCCTCCGTCAAGCGGCATCTGGTGTTCACCGGCTCCCCCGGCACCGGCAAGACCACCGTGGCGCGGCTGTACGGCGAGATCCTCGCCTCGCTCGGGGTGCTGGAGCAGGGCCACCTGGTCGAGGTGTCGCGGGTGGACCTGGTCGGCGAGCACATCGGCTCGACGGCGATCCGCACCCAGGAGGCGTTCGAGAAGGCGCGCGGCGGGGTGCTGTTCATCGACGAGGCGTACGCGCTCTCGCCGGAGGACGCGGGCCGCGACTTCGGCAAGGAGGCCATCGACACGCTGGTGAAGCTGATGGAGGACCAGCGGGACGCGGTGGTGGTCATCGTGGCCGGTTACACGGCCGAGATGGAGCGCTTCCTGTCGGTCAACCCGGGGGTGGCGTCCCGTTTCTCGCGGACGATCACGTTCGGCGACTACGGCCCCGAGGAGCTGCTGCGGATCGTGGAGCAGCAGGCCGAGGAGCACGAGTACCGGCTGGCGCCCGGTGCCGCCGAGGCCCTGCTCACGTACTTCACCGACATCCCCAAGGGCCCCGCGTTCGGCAACGGCCGCACCGCGCGGCAGACCTTCGAGGCCATGGTCGAGCGGCACGCGAGCCGGGTCGCCCAGCTCGACGAGCCCACCACCGACGACCTGACGCTGCTGTACGCGGAGGACCTGCCCGTGCTCCCCTGAGCGCGGCTCCCCAGGCCGCCGGCCCGTGCTTCCCCGAGCGCGGCTCCCTAGGCCGCCGGCCCGGGCTCACCTGTCTGCCGGGGGGCCGGCACCTCGGGCCGCAGCCGGGCGAGCAGGAGTCGGCGTTCCTCCGCGAACGCCGGGTCGGCCTGGTAGTCGGAGTGGCCGAGTATCGGCGCGGGCAGCGGGTGTTCCGCGGTACGGCCGTAGGCGAGGGGGTCCCGCAGCGGAGGTCGGTCCACGTCGGGTCCGACGTCCCCGGGCAGCCGTACCGGGCCGCCGATGGGGTCGGTGCGCCGGTACAGGTTGCGCCAGCAGACGACCTCCCGGTGCAGGGAACTCAGCGCGTCCGGGCCGAAGTGCGCGGGGAACCAGCGGCCGTACAGCCGCTCCAGCGGGGACCCGTAGGTGAGCAGGGCGACGCGCCGGCGGGCGGACTGCGGCAGCTGCCAGGCCGCGGCGGCGGCGAGCACGCTGCCCTGGGAGTGCCCGGAGAGCACCAGCCGGCCGCCGGTGGCCCGGGTCCAGGTGGCGATGCGCCAGGTCAGGTCGGGCACCGCGCGCTCGGCGTAGCAGGGCGGCGCGAAGGGGTGCGCGGCGCGCGGCCAGAAGGTGCCGACGTCCCACAGGATCCCTATGGTGCGCCGGGCGGAGGCGTCCTTGTAGGCGCGGCGGCCCCAGGTGACGAGCAGGACGAAGCCGAGGCCGATCAGCCAGGAGCCGAGGGCCTGCGCGGTCTGCGCGGCGCCGTGCAGGACGGGGTGCGTCCCCTGCGCCGCGTCGCCCGGGGTCCGCCCGGTGGCCAGCCCGCCGACGAGGGCGCCGGCGCCCAGCAGCAGGGTGGCGGCGGAGGTGACGGCGAGGATACGCGGTCCCCGGTCGGTGAGGGCGGCCATGGCGCGCACCGACGCGATACGGCGGGTGCGGCCGGGGTCGCCGGTCTCCTGGGAGTACTCCCGCTCCACGGCGGCCTGTTCGGCCCGCGCGAGGCGCCAGGCACGCCGGGCGAGCCAGCCGCACATGACGAGGAGCAGGACGAGCAGCGGGGGGATGACGGACGCCTGCCAGGTGAGCAGGACCGGCGGTCCGGGCAGCGAGGCCCGGGTGCCGTCGAGCCAGTCGGACACCCGCTGCGAGACCCCGCCGGACATCACTCCGCCGAGCGCGCAGGCGAGCATGGCGACCGCGGGCCCGGCCAGGCCCCGCAGCGCGGCGCGCCGGTCGGGGTCGGTGCGGTGCAGGGCGTGGGCGACGCCGGCGAGGACGATCACCAGCAGGCCCTGCGCCAGGGTGAGGGCGCCGAAGGTGACGTTGCCCGGCAGTCTGCCCGACGACTCCCAGCCGGGGCGCTCCCAGCCGGCGTACAGGGCGGTGAGCGCGAGCAGGACGAGGGCGGCGAGGGGCAGCCACCGCACGAGCAGGCGGTCCGCCTCGCCGTCGAGCCGGCGTTCGGTGCGCCCGCGCCGGCAGACCACCCACACCACCGCGCACGCCCCGGCCGTCAGAGCCGCCTCCAGCAGCACGCCCAGCACGGCGAGGGCCGCCGGGCCGCCCGGCTCGCGGTCGTGGCGGGCGGCGGCGGAGCCGACGGCGGCGGCGACCGTCAGCAGCGCGGCGGCGGTGTGCGCGGCGCGCAGCCGGGCGACCAGGCGGCGGCCGTACCAGAAGCCGGGCCGGCGCAGCGCGGTCGGGCCGGTGTCCTCCTCGGGCCCGGGGTCCGCGCTCATCGGCTGCTGCGACTCGTACGCGCTCCAGGTGCGCAGGGACAGGAACCACAGCAGGCCGGTGAGGGCGGCGGGCACCAGGGCGGCGAGGGCGAGCCGCCGGCCCGGCGCGCTCCACCAGCCGCCGTCCGGGCCGGGCGTGAGGAAGCCGAGCCAGGAGTGCCCGGCGGCGCACGCGGGCGTGCCCGCGCACTGCCAGGCGGTCAGGTCGAGGGCGACCTCGCAGGCGGCGGCGACGAGCAGCACGGTGAGGCTGAGGCCGGCCAGCCGCACCAGCAGTCCGTACAGCCGGACCGTGCGGCGACGGCCTCGGGCGCTGGGCCGCATCCAGTGGGCGAGGTTGACCACCATGAAGGGCAGGAGCAGCAGCCACAGGGCGCGGGTGCCGTTGCCGGAGGTGAGGTTGCACCAGACGTAGGCCTCGGGGACGGGTTCCTCACGGCGGGCGGCGGGGTCGCGTTCCGCCTCGGCGTCGTCGGCGCGGCGGAACACGGCGGCGACGTCGTCGCCGGTGACGCGGACCGTGTGCGGGTCGTCGAGCATCTGCTCCGGGGTGGTGCCGCCCACCCCGTGGACCAGGAGTTCCAGGGCGGCCCCGGACCCGGGGGGCCCGTCGTCGGGGCGTGCGCCGTCCTCGGCCGGTCTGCGCTGCTGCGTGTTCTCCACCGTGTCGCACTTCCCCCGTGACGCTCCGTCGGCTCCGTCCGTGCGCGACAGGATCTCGCGTGTCCTGACGACGCACAGCCCTCGTCACGTAATCTCCCCGATCCGTGTGACAGGCACGCACCACGGGGTGTCCAACAGTGCCATGTACATGACGAGCCACCGGTGGCGCCGCCCGTGGCACGGCATGCGAGGATGGGACGTCCGCGCACCGGTGCCGGGACGATGCCGCCCGACGCCGTGCACGTGCGGGCGTGTGTCGGACGGCTGTGCGGCGAAAGGACCGGAGCGTACGTGAGCGAGAATCAGAACCTGCTCGCGGAGCAGCGGCGCACCCTGATCCTCGACGAGGTCCGGCGGCGGGGCGGGGTCCGGGTCAACGAGCTGACCCGCAGGCTCGGCGTGTCGGACATGACGGTCCGCCGCGACCTCGACGCGCTGGCCCGGCAGGGCGTTCTGGAGAAGGTGCACGGCGGTGCGGTCCCGGTGGTCGAGGCCAGCACGCACGAGCCCGGCTTCGAGGCCAAGTCCGGCCTGGAGCTGACCGCCAAGGAGGACATCGCGCGCGCGGCGGCCGAACTGGTCCCCCCGGGCGCGGCGATCGCCCTGTCGGGCGGTACGACGACGTTCGCGCTGGCGCACCGGCTGACCGACGTCCCCGATCTCACGGTGGTCACCAACTCGGTGCGGGTGGCGGACGTCTTCCACGCGGCGCAGCGCACCTCGGGCAGCCGGCCGGGGGCGGCCACGGTCGTCCTGACGGGCGGGGTGCGCACCCCGTCCGACTCGCTGGTGGGTCCGGTGGCCGACCAGGCGATCGCGGCGCTCCACTTCGACCTGTTGTTCCTCGGGGTGCACGGGATATCGGTGGAGGCGGGACTGTCGACGCCGAACCTGGCGGAGGCCGAGACCAACCGGCGGCTCGTGCAGTCGGCCCGGCGGGTGGTCGTGGTCGCCGACCACACCAAGTGGGGCACCGTGGGCCTGATTTCGTTCGCCACCCTGGAACAGGTCGACACCCTCGTCACGGACCCGGGACTGCCCCCCGGCGCGCGCGCGGAGGTGTCCGAGCATCTGCGACAGCTGGTGGTGGCGGGCGAGTCCGAGGAGCCGGGGACGGCGGAGGCCGCCGACGCCTGACCGGGACACCACCCCCTTCCGCTTCCACCCAAGCCCGCTGTGTGTCCAGGGAGTTGAGTCGATGGCCCACCGTCTGCGCCCCGAGGGGCTCGAGTTCGCCGGCACGGCACCCGTGCGTCTGGTCTTCGAGCGGGACGTCACCGCGGCCCCGGAGACGGTCTTCGACGCGCTGGCCCGGGACGTCACCGGCTGGACCGCGTGGTTCCGCGCGGTGACCCTGTGCCGTCCGCTGGAGGGCGGCGCGGGCCGCGAGCTCCGCCTGCTGGGCGCGGCCCGCTTCCGCGAGACGATTCTGGTGGCCGAGGAGCCCGAGGTGTACGCCTACCGCGTCGACGTGACCAACGTGCCGGGCGCGCGCGCCATGGTCGAGGAGTGGCGGCTGCGGCCCTCCGGCACGGGCACACGGGTGCGCTGGACGATGGCGGTCGACGGGAGCGCGCCGTTCCGGCTGGCGCTCAAGGCGTCCCGCCCGGGTCTCGCGGTGGGTTTCCGTGACGCCATGACCTCACTGGACCGCCGGCTCGCGGGATAGCCCGTCGGGCCAGACGCCGGTGCGCAGCAGGGAGTCGATCGCGGCCGAGTACGGCGCCACGTCCAGGCCCTGCTGGGCCAGCCAGGCGTCGGAGTAGTACTTGTCCAGGTAGCGGTCGCCCGGGTCGCACAACAGCGTGACCACGCTGCCGCGCGTGCCCTGCTCCACCATCTCCGCCACGATCTTCAGCGCGCTCCACAGCCCGGTGCCGGTGGAGCCGCCCGCCTTGCGGCCGATGACCCGCTCAAGGGCCCGTACGGCGGCGACGGCGGCCGCGTCGGGCACCTTCATCATCCGGTCGATCGCGCCGGGCACGAAGCTGGGTTCCATCCGCGGACGTCCGATGCCCTCGATGCGGGAGGCGCTGTCGCAGGAGACGTCCGGGTCACCGGTCGTCCAGCCCGTGAAGAAGCAGGAGTTCTCCGGGTCGGCGACGCAGACGCGGGTGTCGTACTGCATGTAGTGGACGTAGCGGGCGAGGGTCGCCGAGGTGCCGCCGGTCCCGGCGGTGGCCACGATCCACTCCGGCTGCGGGAACCGCTCCCTGCGCAGCTGACGGAAGATCGACTCGGCGATGTTGTTGTTGCCCCGCCAGTCCGTGGCCCGTTCCGCGTAGGTGAACTGGTCCATGTAGTGACCCCCGGTCTCCGCCGCCAGGGCGGCGGACGCCTCGTACATCGTGCGGGGGTCGTCCACGAAGTGGCACCGGCCGCCGTGGAACTCGATCAGGCGGCACTTCTCGGCGCTCGTCGTGCGGGGCATGACGGCGATGAAGGGCACGCCGATCAGCTTCGCGAAGTACGCCTCGGACACGGCCGTCGAGCCGCTGGACGCCTCGATCACGGGGCGCCCCGGCCGGATCCAGCCGTTGCACAGGCCGTACAGGAACAGCGAGCGGGCCAGCCGGTGCTTGAGGCTGCCCGTGGGGTGGGTCGACTCGTCCTTCAGGTAGAGGTCGATGCCCCACTCCTCCGGCAGCGGGAAGAGCAGCAGATGGGTGTCGGCGGAGCGGTTGGCGTCGGCCTGCACCCGGCGCACGGCCTCTTTCAGCCAGGCCCGGTAGGCGTGGTCGCTGCGGTCGACGTCGAGGGTGGCGCCGGTCAGGGTCTGTTGGGGAGTGCTCACGACAGGGCTCCTTACACTGAGCGCCGACGGCGTCCCGCGCGGCCGACACACCGATCATAAGCACCCTCGGCACCGCCTCTCACCTGCATAAACACATCTTTGAGGGCCCCAAAGGCACCCCTGGGGCCGGGGGCGCGAGGGAGCGGGGGCGCATTGGCGTGAGCGCCCCCCGCGCCCCGGGCGCCGGGGGCACGGGCACTGGTGCTCGGCGGCGGGGACGGGCAGACTGCACCGGCGGGAGCAAGGGCACACCGGTTCCGGACAGCGGCCGGCCCGCGGAGCGCGGTCCGGCACACCGACGCGCACAGAGGGGGCGGGGCATGGCGGAGCCGGAGTTCACGGCCACGGGCGTGCGGATCGGCCGGCGGCTGCGTTCGCTCACCCGGGCCGGACAGGTCCGGATCAGCGACGGGCGGCTGCAGTTGCTCACCAGCTACGGCACCGAGATCGACAGCGCGCCGGTGCAGGCCGTACGGGCGACGCGGCCCTGGTTCGCGCCCGACGACCGGGCGCTGGCCGACCTCAACGGTCACCGGTACCTGCTCACCCTCGGGGACCACGACCCGGCACCCGGGCAGCCGGGGCCGCCGGCGGCCCGGCGTTTCATCGAGGCCGTCCGCCGGGCGGCCGGGCGCGGCGCCTGAGATGTCCGCGAGTTGCGCCACCCCACCCCCTGCGTCACGCTGGTCTCACGTCACTCTGGGTTTACCGGCGATAACGCTGCGAACCAGCCCGCCGGCCACGACAGCAGGCGGCAGCGTCACGCAGGCGCCCTGCTGGATCCGTACTCCGTGTTCTTCCGGACCTCACGTCGGGGAGTCGCAGCCGTGATCAGTCACCCGAGCAGGAACTGCACGGTGGAGCTCCAAGCCCTGCCGTCGCGGATCGGCCAGGTCCGCAGAATCGTATCTGCGCAATTGCGCTACTGGCATATGGACCCTCTGATAGACCGGGCCTCGCTCGGTGTGACAGAGCTCTTGTCCAACGTCCACCGGCACGCACAGCCCGACAAGACATGCACCGTCGAGATGGAACTGCTGCTCGACCGGCTGAAGGTGTCGGTGCACGACCACGATCCGCGGCTGCCGGTCGTCGCGAACGCCGGACCGCTCGCCACGTGCGGGCGCGGTCTGGCGATGGTGGCCGCCATGAGCGAGAGCTGGGGCGTGCTGCCGGACGGCGAGTCCGGCAAGGTCGTGTGGTTCACACTGCCGACGTCCGCGGCGACCGCCCCGGTGGCCTGGGACCGGCGCCCGGTACACACCGCCGCCGAACCGGCCGAGCCCCGGTTCACGGAGGTCGCGCTCGTCGACCACGTCTCCGACGTCCGACGGGCCGGACCCGCTCCCGCCCGGTCCGCCGTTCCTGGCTGACCGGGCGGTGAGGCAGCAGCGCCGCGCCGGAGCGCGGCACCCCGCGGCCCCGTGGTCCGCAGGGTGCCGCGGCCGGAGCGGCGGCGCGCGACGGACCGCTACCTGATGTAGACGAGTCCGTCCGTGGTGACGGTGGGCCGGCCGCTGGTGCCCACCACCACGATCTTGACGGTGTGCCTGGCGTTGGCCGACCACGACTTCGTCCAGATCGCCTGGCGGTAGAGCGTGGTCGTCGACCTCAGGTCGACGGTGGCGGCCTTCACGCCGTCGACGTACACGTACGCCTGGCCCGAATTCGACGCCCGGGACACCACCCAGGCCGCCGAGCGGCCGGTGAACGTCCACGTCAGGCTCGCGCCCTTGGACGCGCTGGAGTACGACGCGCCACCGAGGTAGCTGGAGGAGGTGCGCGCGCTCCAGCTGCCCGTCCTGGCCGCCGCGCTCTCCCGCAGGCTCACCGGGGTGTAGGTCGCGGAGGTGTCGCGGTGGTTGCCGGCGTAGTCCGACGCCCGCATCGACCAGGCGGCCGCCACGCCCGGCTTCGCCGTGCGGTTGGAGAGGTAGGCGGCGGCACTGAAGGTGGCGGTCGCCGGGGACAGCAGCTGCACCTGGCGCAGGGCCTGGTCGTCGGCCGCCTTCCAGCGCAGGGTGACCGGGGCGGAGCCGGTGTTCACGGTGCCGGTGCGCAGGTCGAGCGTGGGCGGGCCGGTGAACGTCGGCGCGGTCGTCTCCGCCACCACGGTCAGCGGGGCCGTGGTCGTCGTCGTGCCTGACTGGTGGGTCGCGCGCACGGTCACGGTGTGGGTGCCGGCGGCCAGGGCGAGCCGCTTGGCGTAACCGGCGCCCGAGGTGGCCGCGACGGCCTGGCCGTCGACGAGCACGTCGTACCGCTTGATCAGCGCGGCCGGTGTGGTGGCCGACCAGCGCACGACGGGAGTGCCCTTGGTGTAGTACGTGGAACCCTTCGCTGCGGCGTCGGTGAGGGACACGATCCTCAGGCCGGCGACCGGACCCGCCGCCCAGGCGCGGACGGTCGGCAGCTGCGCGTACAGGGCGTCGCCCGGGCACTGGGTGTTGAATCCGTCGCGGTGGGCGGAGACGCGCTTGAACGTGTACGCCGTGCCCGACGTGAAGCTGGTGCCGAAGTAGTTCTTCTGCGTCGCGCCGGCGGTGAGCTGGACGCTGCCGGACGGGTCGGCGCCGTACTGGCCGAGCTTCCAGGCCGACACGCGGGCGACGGCGGCCAGGGCCGCGTCCGAGGCGGCGGTGGAGCCGTACTCGCCGAGCACCGCGATGCCCGCCGACTCACGGTTGAAGCCGTAGGTGTGGGCGCCCAGCACGGGCCGGTCGATGCCACCCTTGCGGCCCTCGAAGACCGTCCCGCACTTGTCGACGAGGAAGTTGTAACCGACGTCGTTCCACTCGTTGACCTCCGTGTGGTACGCGTAGATGCCGCGCACGAGGGAGGCCGACTCCGCGCAGTCGTAGTCGTTGGCGCCGTCGGTGTGGTGGACGAACACCGCCTTGACGTCGGCGTTGTACTCCGACGGGTCGGGGCTCTTCGACTCGTCGGCGCCCCAGCCGGCACGCGAGGTGACCGGCGGCTGGGGCACGGTGGACGGCGGCGCGGTGGGCTCCGGCGACGGCGACGGCGACGGCGACGGGGACGTGGACGGGGACGGGGACGGGCTCTCGTCGGCGACGAACGCGGCCGGCTCGGGCGCGCTCATCCGTGTCTCGGCCTTGGTCACCACACCCGGGTCGACGAGGTTGACCTCGAGGCCCTTGGGCAGGGCCGCGGTCGTGCCGTCCTCGTGGGCGACCCGGGCCTCCACACCGTCGGAGGGTCCGACCCACAGCGGGTGGGACGCCCCGCGCATGCCGGCCTCCGGCTTCTCCGGCGGGGCCGCGTCCAGCTCCAGGTCGTGCCAGGCCCCCCAGGCGCCGGTCTCCAGGCTGCGGGTACGCACCTGCGCGGTGCCCTCCAGCGGCTTGAGCGCCCCCGTCCAGGAGACTCCGACGAGGGAGAACTGCTCCGTCCCGGTGCGCGGCAGCTTGCGCTCGCCGGCAGCGGAGCCCTGCAGGGCCAGGTCGTAGACCTCGACCGGCCTCCGTTCCTGCCCGGCGGCCCCGGGTCCGTCGGAAGGGCTGGCCGTGGCGTAGGTGACCACGCCCCCTCCCCCGAGGACCACGGCGCCGAGCGTCAGCCACGCCCGGCGTTTCAAACTCAGCGGTCTGTAGGCGTGCGACACGGCACGACGGCGTCGCGTACTGCGGCTCAAAGGATTCCCCACCCCGATGAAGCGGCCCGGACGGGCCGACGGAAGCTGTGGCGGTCACAGGGGGCTCGATGGCCCCACGGGACGCCTCACTCCGTGCAGCGCGCCGCCCCTCTCAACCGTCACAGCGGACCGGGGTGATCCACATCACATTGGCCTGCGGCACCGCGCCGGACCGCCGGTGCTCCGCCACGGGCGGCGGTCCGTCCACGGGTGGCCGTGGCCGTGTCCGGCTCAGTCCCGGCGGCCGAACTGCTCCTCCAGCACGGACAGGCGGCGCCAGTACTCGTCCTCGTCGATCTCGCCGGAGGCGAAGCGGCGGCCGAGGACGGCCACGGGCGAGTCCCCCCGTGCGGCGGGCCCGTGCGGTCCGCGCCGGCCGCGCCACCCCGTGCGGCGCAGCAGGGTGACGCCCAGCCCGATGACCAGGGCCCAGAACAGGGGGAACAGGAGGATCCACGGGCCGGGCCCGCCGTCACCGAAGTGCGCCAGCGTCTCCATGATCGTTCAACTCCTCGGGTGCGGTGTCCCGTCGCCGCTCGGCGACACTTCGAGACTCGCCCCGGGAGGGGGGTCCGGTCGTCGTACGGCCGGCGGCACCCGGCGTACCGCCCGAGGAGTACGCCGGGGTGGGCGGCTGCTCCGCGCCCGCAGCGGGAGACCCCGCGGGCCCCGGGTGCACCGGTCCGGTGCACCCAGGGCCCGTCGGTTCAGCCGGTCCGGTGCGCCCGCGGCCCGTCGGTTCAGCCGGTCTGGTCGTTGTCCTTCAGGGCGCCCCAGCCGTGCCAGCGCTCGACCTCGACCCAGGCGCTCACCCGTCGGCGCTCGCGGTTGGGGTAGGGCGAGCCGGCGTAGCGGCGGGAGAGGCGGTCGATGTCGGCCAGGTCCTCGTCGTCGTACATCTCGGTCACGCGGCCGAGGAGGGTGACGTGCGTGTACCAGTCGTCCTCGGCGAGGACGGTGAGCGTGACGCGCGGGTCACGGCGGACGTGGCCCAGGCGGACCCGGCCCTCGTCGAAGTTGAGCAGCGCGCGGCCGTCCTCCCACAGGTACCAGGTGGGGGTGGAGACGGGCGCGCCGTCGGACCGCAGGGTGGCCATCACACACGGGTTGGGCTTGCGCAGCATCGCGTCGGCCTCGGGCGGCAGCGGGGGCTTGGACACGTGGAACTCCTCGCGTTCGTGGGGGGATCGGGAAGGATGACGGTGGAGGGTGGTCAGGCGGAGGCCGCGGGCCCGTCGTCGAAGCTGGCGTAGTAGGCGGCGGCCATGTCCTCGTCGCCGTGCCCCGCGCTCGCGGCCCGCTCCAGACGTCGGGCGCTCGCGGCGGCGACGTCGAGGCGGACGCCGCCCCGCTCACCTGCCCGCACGATCAGCGCGGCGTCCTTCGCGGCGGTCTTCACCGCGAACTGGGCCGGGGACAGCCGCTCTTCGAGGATCAGCTGGGCCTTCGCGTGCAGATAGCCCATGTCGAGCGGTCCGCCGGCGATGAGGTCGAAGAAGGCGTCCGGTGCGACGTCGAGAGCGCCGGCCAGGGCGAGGGTCTCGCCCGCGGCGGCGGTGGCCGCGAGCACCCAGCTGTTGGCGACCAGCTTCAGCCGGGTGGCGCTCGCCGCCGAGCCGTCCTCCCCGGTCCACACGGTGCGGGCGCCCACCGCGTCGAACACCGGGGTCACCGTGTCCCGGCCCGCGGCCGGACCGGCGGCGAGCACGGTGAGCTGTCCTTCCTCGGCGGGGCGGCGGGTGCCCAGCACCGGGGAGTCGTAGAAGTGCAGGCCGTGCTCCCGGGCGAAGGCGGCCAGTTCGGCGACGTCCTCGATGCCGCTGGTGGTGCACTGCGCCCAGGCGGTTCCGGGGCGCAGGGCGGGGGCGGCGGCCCGCACGGTCTCCAGGGTGGCGGGGCCGTCGTACAGCATGGTCAGCACCACGTCGGCGGACTCCACCGCCTCGGCGGGGGTGGCGGCGACGTGGGCGCCGTCGGCGGCCAGCGGCTCGGCCTTCGCACGGGTCCGGTTCCAGGCGCGGACGGTGTGCCCCGCGCGGGCCAGGTTGCGGGCCATCCCGGCACCCATGATGCCGGTGCCCAGGACGCTGACGGTGAGCTTGTCGGTCATGCGGTCGGCCTTCTGTCGGTCGGTGGTCGTCCTTACCCCAGTGCCCCAAGAGGATCGTCCAGCACCGGCTGCCAGGCCAGCTCCGCCGCGCCGACGAGACTGTTGTGATCCAGGGTGCAGGCGAGGATGGGTACGCCGCCACTGCGGCCCCACAGGCTGCGGTCGGCGACGACGGCGCGGAGCCGGTCCGGATCGGCCTCCAGCAGGGTGCGGTGCAGCCCGCCGAGGATGATGCGGTCCGGGTTGAGGATGTTGACCAGTCCGGACAGACCAAGGCCGAGCCGGTCGATGAGCTGTTCGGTGGCGCGGCGCACGTCCGGGTCGTCGTACTGCCCGCGGATCAGGTCGCCGGCCTGCTTCAGCAGCGACATCTCCGGGCCCGGCTCGCGGCCCGCCGCGGTGAGCAGGGCCAGCGGGTCCGCCTCGACGTCCAGACAGCCCCGGCTGCCGCAGTGACAGGGGCGCCCGTCGGGGTTGACGGCGAGGTGGCCGACCTCCAGGGCGAGGCCCGAACTGCCCGTGTGGAGACGGCCGTCGAGCACCAGCGCGCCACCGACTCCGCGGTGCCCGGTGGCCACGCAGAGCAGATCACGCGAACCGCGCCCGGCGCCGTGCCGGTGTTCGGCGAGGGCGGCGAGGTTGACGTCGTTGGCCGCGAAGGCGGGGCCATGGAGGCCGGCGGCGCGCACCTGCTCGGCGAAGATCTCCCGCACCGGCGCCCCCGCGGGCCAGGCCACGTGCAGGGGGTTCAGCGCCAGCCCTTCCGGTTCGGCGACCGCCGAGGGCACCGCGAGTCCGGCGCCCACGCACCGCCGTCCGGTCTCCCGCAGCAGTTCGGCGCCGGCCGCGACGACGGAGCCGAGGACCTTCGCCGGGTCGGCGTCGACGACCTCGCTGCCGGGCGCCGTGGCGACGATCCGGCCGCCGAGTCCGACCAGGGCCGCGCGGTAGCCGTCGGCGTGGATCTGCGCGGCGAGCGCCACGGGGCCGTCCTCGGCGACGGACAGCCGGTGCGAGGGACGTCCCTGGGACCCCGCGGCCGCGCCGGGCCGGGCGTCCACACGGATCAGTCCGAGCGCCTCCAGTTCGGCGGCCACCGCACCGGCTGTGGCCCGGGTGACGCCGAGCTCCGCGGTGAGCACCGCGCGGGTCGGGGCGCGTCCGGTGTGCACGAGCTCCAGCGCGGGTCCGAGCGCACCGCGCCCGCGTTCCAGCCGCGTCCTCGAGGTGGTCCCTTCCCCCGCCGGCCGGGGGTCCGCCTTCCCGCTCATGGGGGCGAGTCTCCCATGATCCGCAACGGCCGCGGACGACAGGCCGCCGACGTGCCGGGCGGCTTGCCACGGCGCCCGGCTCCGGCGGTCCGGCACGCGCCGCTCCTTCCGCCACGTGTGCTCCCGGCGGCCCCGCCGTCCGCCGTGCCGCGCTGAGCTGCGGCTCGGCTAGCCTGGCTGCACGATGAACGACCGTATGACGACTCCGTGGGGCGAGCCGGTGCTGACCCGCTTCCCCGAGGACCCGCGGGACAGGCTGCGCGCCTGGGACGCGTCCGACGAGTATCTCCTCAGGCATCTCGCCGACCGCCGGCCACCGTTGTCCGGCACGGTCGTGGTCGTCGGCGACCGGTGGGGCGCGCTGGTCACGGCGCTCGCCGCGCACCGCCCGACGCAGATCACCGACTCGTGGCTCGGGCAGGAGGCCACCCGCGCGAACCTCGCCCGCAACGGCGTCGAACCGGGTACGGTCCGGCTGCTCACCACGCGGGACGACCCGCCGGAGCGGATCGACGTGCTGCTGGTGCGGGTGCCGAAGAGCCTGGCACTGCTGGAGGACCAGCTGCTGCGGCTGGCGCCGTCGCTGCACGCGGACACGGTCGTGGTCGGCACCGGCATGGTGAAGGAGATCCACACCTCGACGCTGGCCCTCTTCGAGCGGATCCTCGGCCCGACCCGGACCTCCCTGGCCGAGCGGAAGGCTCGGCTGATCTTCTGCACGCCGGAGCCCGCGCCGGCGCGTCCGGCGAACCCGTGGCCGTACCGGTACACGTTGCCGGAGGACATCGGGCCCGTCTCCGGCCGGACGGTCGTCAACCACGCCGGGGTGTTCTGCGCGGACCGGCTCGACATCGGCACCCGGTTCTTCCTGCGGCACCTGCCCGCCGGCCGGGGCGGCGGCCGGGTGGTGGACCTCGGCTGCGGCAACGGCGTGGTGGGGACGGCGATCGCACTGGCCGACCCGAAGGCCGAGGTGCTGTTCGTGGACGAGTCCTTCCAGGCGGTCGCGTCGGCCCAGGACACCTACCGGGCGAACGACGTGAGCGGACAGGCCGAGTTCCGGGTCGGCGACGGCCTGGCGGGCGTCCCGGCGGGCAGTGTCGACCTGGTGCTCAACAACCCGCCCTTCCACTCCCACCAGGCGACCACCGACGCCACGGCCTGGCGCATGTTCACCGGCGCCCGCCGCACGCTGCGTCCCGGCGGCGAACTGTGGGTGGTCGGCAACCGGCACCTGGGCTACCACGTGAAGCTGCGCCGGCTGTTCGGCAACAGCGAGGTGGTGGCGTCGGACCCGAAGTTCGTGGTCCTCAAGGCCGTACGCCGCTAGCTCACCGGGCCCGACGTATCCCCTGGTCAGGAGCCTGAGTACGGCGGTTCCCCCCGAGTCCGCCGGGCCACCGGCCGTCGCCGGCCGGGCCGCGTCGGGCGTGAGCTGCCTAAGCTGGTGGGAGCACGTGCGCCGGCCGAGGAGGCTGCGATGGACGGGACGACGGCCCAGCAGGGCGACGGATCCGGAGCCCGGCGGTCCATGCCCATCGCCGATCACGGGCTGATCGGCGATCTGCGCAGTGTGGCTCTGGTGGCGACCGACGGCACCATCGACTGGTACTGCGTCCCGTGCTTCGACGCCCCGAGCGTGTTCGCCGCGCTCCTGGACGCCGAGCGGGGCGGATGCTTCGAACTGGGGGCGGCCGTGCCGGCCCGCACCAAACAGTTCTACTTCCCCGACACCAACGTGCTGATCACCCGCTACTACACCGAGGACGGCGTCGGTGAGGTGCAGGACTTCATGCCCGTGTCCGGCGACTGCGTCGAGGAGGGCCGGCACCGGCTGATCCGGCGGGTGCTGTGCGTCCGCGGCTCAGTGCCGTTCCGCGCCCGCGTGGCACCCCGGTTCGGCTACGCGACGCAGCCGCACACCGTGCGCCTCACCGGGGACGTGGCGGTCTTCGCCTCCGAGGACCTGGACCTCGCCCTCACCTCCACCGTCCCGCTGGAGCAGGACGGACCCGACGTACGGGCCGACTTCAAGCTCGCCGAGGGCGAGACGACCGTGTTCGCCCTGGACCAGCTCGGCGACGAGCTGGCGCCGCGCGGGTGTGCGCACAAGGAGGCGGAGGAGGAGTTCGCCGCGACGGTCCGCTACTGGCGTGACTGGCTCTCCTCCTCGCGCTACCGGGGACGCTGGCGGGAGATGGTGCACCGCTCCGCCCTCACCCTGAAGCTGCTCACGTACGCGCCCACCGGGGCGATCGTCGCGGCGCCCACCACCAGCCTGCCGGAGGAGTTCGGCGGGGAACGCAACTGGGACTACCGGTACATGTGGGTGCGCGACGCGGCGTTCTGCGTGTACGCCATGCTGCGGCTGGGCTTCACCGAGGAGGCCGAGGCGTTCATGGCGTTCGTCTCCCGGCACATCAGCCCCGGCGACGGCAAGCCGTCCGGTCCGCTGCAGATCATGTACGGCATCGACGGCCGCACCGATCTGCCGGAGCGCACGCTGGACCACCTGGAGGGCCACCACGGTTCCACGCCGGTCCGGGTCGGCAACGCGGCGGCCGACCAGCTGCAACTGGACGTCTACGGCGCCCTGATCGACTCGATCTACCTCTACGACAAGTGGGCCGAGCCGATCTCCAGCGAGCAGTGGGACCATGTGACGGCGCTGGTGGACTGGGTGTGCGCGCACTGGGACCAGCCCGACGAGGGCATCTGGGAGACGCGCGGCGGGCGGAAGAACTTCCTGTACTCGCGGCTGATGTGCTGGGTGGCGATCGAGCGCGGCGTACGGGTGGCACGCCGCCGCGGTCTGCCCGCCGACCTTCCGCGCTGGATGGAGTGCCGGGACACGATCTACCGGCGGATCATGACCGACTGCTGGTCGGACGAGCTGCAGGCGTTCGTCCAGCACGAGGGCGGGGAGGTGCTGGACGCCGCGTTGCTGATGATGCCGATGTCGAAGTTCATCGCGCCGAAGGACCCCAAGTGGCTGTCCACGCTGGACTGTCTGACCCGGGAGCTCGTCTCGGACTCGCTGGTCTACCGCTACGACCCCCAGGTGAGCCCCGACGGACTGCACGGCGAGGAGGGCACGTTCTCCATCTGCTCGTTCTGGTACGTCGAGGCGCTGACCCGGGCCGGGCGGCTCGACGAGGCCCGGCTGGCCTTCGAGAAGATGCTCACCTACGGCAACCATCTGGGCCTGTACGCCGAGGAGATCGGCCACACCGGCAACCAGCAGGGCAACTTCCCGCAGGCGTTCACCCATCTCGCGCTGATCAGCGCCGCGTACAACCTGGACCGGGCGCTGGGGTGAGGCTCAGTGGCCGTGGCCGTCGGAGTGTCCCGGCGTGTCGCCGTGGCCGGCCGAGGTGCTCGGCCGGGGCTGCTCGGCGGTGACCTTGCCGGCCTCGACGGTGAAGGCGGCGGTGCGGACCACTCCGTCGTGCTTGAAGTCCAGGAACAGGCGGTAGCTGCCGCCGCTGGGCGCGGTCGCGGTGAAGGAGACGTGCGGTCCGGGCTCGGTGCTGCCGTCGCCGGGTGCGCCCTCGGGGTGGACGTGCAGATAGGCGAGGTCCCCGGCCCGCAGGGCGACCAGGTGGCCGTAGGCGCCGAGGTAGGGCTGGAGGTCGGTGACCGGCCGGCCGTCCCGGGAGACGGTCAGCCGCAGTTCGCCGGCCCGGCCGGGCTTCAGCGTCCCGGTCAGCTCGACGTCGTAGCCGTCGACGTGTGCCGTGGCGGCCGGTCGCGGCAGGTCCTGGGGCGTGTAGGGGCCTGAGGCGGCCAGGTCGGCGCCGAGGGTGAGGTTCTCGGCGTCCTGCCGGTCCGGGGTGAAGTCGGCGAACACCCGGTACCCGCCGGCGCGCGGCAGGTCGGTCCGCGTGCTCCAGGTGCCGTCGGCGGCGCGCACCGGGTGGAGGTGGCGGTAGGTCACCAGGTCGCGGGAGGCGACGATGAGGTGCAGTTCCTTGTCGTGCTCGCGGCGGTACTCGGTAACAGGGCGGCCGTCCGCGTCGCGCACGGTGAAGCGCAGCTCGGCCCGCTGCCCGGCGGTGACGGCCGGGGTCTCCAGATCGAGGGTGTAGCCGGCCTCGGAGATCTGCAGCCCGCCGGCTGCCACGGCGGCGTGCGCGCCCCCGTGTTCCGGCTCCCCCGACGGGTGTCGCGCCTCGTGGGCCCGCGGGCGGTCCTGGACCACCGGGTCGAAGGCCTGGCCCACGCCGTAGGCGGTGCCGAACGTGGCGGCCAGGGCGGCGGCGAACGTGGCGGTCTTCAGTCCGGTCTTCATGGCCGTTTCTCCCCTGAAACTGCGGCCCGTGACCCACCACGAGCCGATCGACACAGTTCACGATACCCCCAGGGGGTACTAAGTCAAGCTGACGGACACCTTGCGACAGATACCCTACCGGGGTATACAGATCACCATGCCACATACCCCCGCCCCGTACCCGCAAGGAGCCACGCCATGACCGTCCGCACGACCGCCGCCCCCGCCGGGGTGGAACTTTCCATCGGGGGCATGACGTGCGCCTCGTGCGCCGCGCGGATCGAGAAGAAGCTCAACCGGATGGAGGGCGTCACCGCAACGGTCAACTACGCCACCGAGAAGGCCCGGGTCTCCTACGACGACGGGGTGAGCGTCCCCGACCTGATCGCCACGGTCGAGGCCACCGGGTACACCGCCCGCGAACCCGCGCCCGACGAGGAGCCGCCCGCCGACGGACCGGACGAACTCCGGCCGCTGCGCGAGCGGTTGATCACGGCCGTCGTGCTGTCGGTGCCGGTGATCGCGATGGCGATGGTCCCGGCCCTGCAGTTCGAGTACTGGCAGTGGCTGTCGCTGACGCTCGCGGCGCCGGTCGTGACGTACGCGGCCTGGCCGTTCCACCGGGCGGCCCTCACCAACGCCCGCCACGGCGCCGCCACCATGGACACGCTGATCTCGGTCGGCACGTCCGCCGCGTTCCTGTGGTCGCTGTGGGCCCTCTTCCTCGGCACCGCCGGCACGCCGGGCATGACGCACCCCTTCGAGTTCACCGTGGCCCGCTCGGACGGCGCCGGGAACCTCTACCTGGAGGCCGCGGCGGGCGTCACGGCGTTCATCCTGGCCGGCCGCTACTTCGAGGCGCGCGCCAAGCGCAGGGCCGGAGCCGCCCTGCGGGCACTCCTGGAACTGGGCGCGAAGGACGTCACCGTCCTCCTCCAGGACGGCCGGGAGGAGAGGCGTCCCGTCACCGCGCTGGCGGTCGGGGACCGCTTCCTGGTCCGCCCGGGCGAGAAGATCGCGACCGACGGCACCGTCGTCGAGGGGTCCTCCGCGGTGGACGCGTCGATGCTCACCGGGGAATCCGTGCCCGTCGACGTCACGAGCGGCGACCAGGTCACCGGCGCCACGGTCAACGCCGGCGGCCGTCTCGTCGTGGAGGCCACGCGGGTCGGCGCGGACACGCAACTCGCCCGCATGGCGAGGCTCGTCGAGGACGCCCAGAACGGCAAGGCGTCCGCCCAGCGGCTCGCCGACCGGATCTCCGCGGTCTTCGTCCCCGTGGTCATCGCGCTCGCCCTGGCCACGCTGGGCTTCTGGATCGGCAACGGCGCCGGGGCCACGGTCGCGTTCACCGCCGCCGTGGCCGTCCTGATCATCGCCTGCCCCTGCGCGCTCGGCCTCGCCACCCCGACCGCGCTGATGGTCGGTACCGGACGCGGCGCCCAGCTCGGCATCCTCATCAAGGGGCCGGAGGTGCTGGAGTCCACCCGGCGGGTCGACACGGTGGTCCTCGACAAGACCGGCACCGTGACCACGGGCCGTATGAGCCTCCTGGCCGTCCAGCCCGTGGAGGGCACCGACGCGACGGACGTCCTGCGGCTCGCGGGCGCGGTCGAGCACACCTCGGAACACCCGATCGCCCGCGCCGTCGCCGACGCAGCACGGGAGAAGCTGGGCACTTTGCCCGTCCCGGAGGACTTCGCCGCCGTCCCCGGACTGGGCGCCCAGGGCGTCGTCGAAGGGCACGCGGTCCTGATCGGCCGCCCCCGCCTCATGACCGACCGGTCCCTGACCGTCCCCGGAGACCTGGGCCGCGCCCTCGACCGGGCGGAGGCGGCCGGCCACACCGCCGTCCTGGCCGCCTGGGACGGCGAGGTCCGCGCCGTGCTGGAGATCGCCGACACCGTCAAGGAGACGAGCCCCGAGGCGGTACGACGCCTGCGCGCGCTCGGACTGCGCCCGGTCCTCCTGACGGGCGACAACGAGGCGGTGGCCCGGTCCGTGGCCCACGAGGTGGGCATCGCGCCCGACGACGTGTTCGCGGAGGTGCTGCCCCGAGACAAGGTGGACGTCGTCAAGCGCCTTCAGTCCGAGGGGCGTTCGGTCGCCATGGTCGGCGACGGCGTCAACGACGCGGCGGCCCTCGCCCAGGCCGACCTGGGCCTGGCGATGGGCACCGGCACGGACGCGGCGATCGAGGCGGGCGACCTCACCCTGGTCCGGGGCGACCTGCGGACCGCGGCGGACGCCGTCCGGCTCGCCCGCCGCACCCTCGGCACCATCCGCTCCAACCTGTTCTGGGCGTTCGCCTACAACGTCGCCGCGCTGCCGCTCGCGGCGGCCGGGCTGCTCAACCCGATGATCGCGGGCGCGGCCATGGCCTTCTCCTCGGTGTTCGTGGTGGGCAACTCGCTGCGGCTGCGGACGTTCCGGGCGGCCTGAACCGCCGACAGGGCGGGGTGGGCGGGTCCGCCGCGTGGATCTTGCGTACCGTGGGCACCCGGTGCGTCCCGCCCCACGGTGGCGGGTACGCCACTCGACGATGTCACCGCGGGAGAGACAGATGAGCGAGCCGCCGACCGACCGTAACGTCACGAGATCCGTACCGCCCGCCGACGGCCTGCGCAGGGTCGCCTCGGCGGTGCTGAGCGACCTCAGAGCGGTGGACGGCGCCCTGTACGCGGCGGTCGCCGCCACCCCGACGCCGACCCTCGACCGCGCGCTGCGCCGGCTCTCCCACGCGGCCGACCACTCCAAGATCTCGTTCGCCGTCGCCGGCGCGCTGGCCCTCGCGGGCTCCCGTCCACGCCGTGCGGCGCTCGCCGGCGTCGGGGCCGTAGCGCTGGCCTCGGCGTCGGCGAACCTGCTGGGCAAGCGGCTGGTGCGGCGGGACCGCCCGGACCGGGAGGCGGCCCGGGTGACGGTGGACCGGCATGTCCCCATGCCCATGTCGGCGTCGTTCCCTTCCGGGCACACGGCGTCGGCGGTCGCCTTCGCGACGGCGGTCGGAACGGTGCTGCCGGCCGCGTCGGTGCCGCTGGGCGCGTTGGCGGGAGCGGTGGGATACTCCCGCATCCATACGGGGGTGCACTATCCGGGGGACGTGGCGGCGGGCGCGGTCCTGGGCGTCGCGAGCGCGGCGACGGCACTGGCGGTGGCGTCGTCCCGCTTCCCGGCGTCGTTCCCACGGGGCCCGCGGCGCGGCTGAACCCGGGGGGGGTGGAGCCGGGCGCTCCGCTTCGGCACAGCGGGCGCCTGGCGCCCTTCGGGGAGCTGCCCGGCCCGTGCTAGCTCCGGTCCTAGGCCCCGCCCCGCAGCCGGGACGACCCCGCCCGCGCCCCTGCCGGCCGGGCCCCCGGCACCACCCACCGGTACCGCCGCTCAGGCCGTCCCGTGGCCCCGTACCGGAGCGACACCTCCGCCACCCCCACCGAGTGGAAGTGCTCCAGATACCGCCGTGCGCTCACGCGCGACACCCCGGTCAGCTCCGCGCACTCGCTCGCCGACAGGCTCCCGTCCGCCTCCCGCAGCGTCCGCTCGATCAGCCCGGCGGTCTCCGCACCGATCCCCTTGGGCAGCACCGGCGAGACGGGCATCGTCGCCGCCCTCGCCAGCACCCGGTCGACGTCCGCCTGCCCCCGTACCACCGTGTCCCGCATCCGCCCCCGCTGGACGGCGTACCGCTCCAGCCGTCCCCGCAGGTCCCCGAAGTCGAAGGGCTTCAACAGGTAGTCGACGACGCCGTGCCGCACCGCGCCGCGCACCGCGTCCGCCTCCCGGGCGGCGCTGATGACCATGACGTCGCAGTCGTGTCCGGCGGCGCGCAGCCGGGGGATGACGTCGAGACCGAACACATCGGGCAGATACAGGTCGAGCAGCACGAGATCGGGACGCAGCCTGTACACCGCGGCGACGGCCTGCTCCCCGCTGCCGGCGACACCCACCACCCGGAACCCGTCGACCCGTTCGACGTACGCCCGGTGCACCCGCGCCACCCGGAAGTCGTCGTCGACCACGAGCACCGCGATGGTGTCGGCCGCCCCCTCCCCGTCCCGCATACCGCCATCATGACGTCCGCCCCCGACGCGGCAAAGGGAGTTGCGCGAGAGCTGCGGAACTCCTGCACGGCACCACGCGGCCCGTTGACACAACGACCACAACCTCCATTGCTTCCGTAACCGCGACAGTCCGCCCCCGCCCGGGCACCATGTGGCCCGCGTCACCCTCCCCTCCCCCGGGATCCGACGTACGTCCAGACGACCCGACCGACAGGTGGTGGCACTCGTGCGCCTGCGCACACCCCTCGCCCTGTTCGGGGCCGCCCTGCTCGTCCTCGTGGGCCCTCCGCTGCTCACGACCGGCGGCGGCACCGACAGCGGCACCCACATCCCGGGCCTGCGCCTCATGGTCCCCAACACGCCGGGCGGCGGTTACGACATCACCGCGCGTACGGCCGCGAAGAACGCCGAGGACGCCGGGCTCACCCGCTCCGTCGAGGTGTTCAACCTGCCCGGGGCCGGCGGCACGGTCGGCCTGACCCGCCTGGTCGGCGAGCGCGGCAACGGCAAGCTGGCGATGTCGATGGGGCTCGGCGTGGTCGGCGCGGTCCGCTCCAACGACGCGCCCCGCACCCTCGCGGACACCACGCCCGTCGCCCGGCTCACCGAGGAGCAGGACGTGGTGGTGGTCGCGAAGGACTCCCCGTACCGGACCGTCGACGACCTGATCCGGGCCTGGAAGGCAAAACCCGGCCGGCTGCCGGTGGGCGGCGGCTCCTCCCCGGGCGGCCCCGACCACCTGGCCCCGATGCTGATGGCACAGGCGGCCGGGATCCCGCCCAAGGACGTCAACTACGTCCCCTTCGACGGCGGGGGCGAACTGCTCGCCTCGATCCTCGGCAACAAGGTCGCCTTCGGTGTCTCGGGGGTCGGCGAGTACCGCGACCAGATCGAGGCCGGCGAACTGCGCCTGCTCGCGGTGACCGGACCCGAGCGCGTACCGGGCCTCGACGCGCCCACGCTCAAGGAGTCGGGCTACGACGTGGAGTTCACGAACTGGCGGGGCGTCGTCGCCCCGCCCGGCCTCACCGACGCCGAACGCGGCAAGCTCGTCCGGCTGTTGGAGGAACTGCACGACTCGAAGGAGTGGCAGGAGTCGATGAAGCGCAACGGCTGGGACGACGCGTTCCTGACCGGCGACGATTTCGGCGCGTTCCTCGCCGCCGAGGACGAGCGCGTGGTGTCGGTTCTGAAGGAGCTCGGCCTGTGACGACACCCCCCACACCCCCGGACCCCTCGACCTCCGACACTTCCGGATCCTCCCGGACCTCCGCCACCCCCATGACGACCGACACCCCCGACACCTCCCCCACCTTCCGCGCCTGGCTCCGCGACCACTCCGAACTGGGCGTCAGCGCCCTCCTCCTGGCCCTCGGCGTCCTCGTCCTCACCGACGCCCTCACCATGGACGTCGACATCACCCAGCGCGGCCCCGTGGGGCCGAAGACCGTGCCCGTCGTCGTCGGCCTCGGACTGCTCGTCGTCGCCGCCCTCCTCGCCGTCGACGTGCTGCGCGGCGGCCGGGGCCAGGCGGAGGCCGGTGAGGACGTCGACCTGACCGAACCCGCCGACTGGCGCACCGTGCTGCTGCTCTCGGGAGTGTTCATCGGCTCCGCCGTCCTCATCGAGCCGCTCGGTTTCCCCGCCGCGGGCGCCCTGCTCTTCTGGGGCGCCGCCTTCGCGCTGGGCAGCCGCAGAGCGGACCGAGACCCGCTGATCGCGGCGGTGCTCTCGCTGTTCACCTACGCCGTGTTCGACAAGCTGCTCGGAGTGCCGCTGCCCGGCGGTCCGCTGATGGGAGTGCTGTGACGTGAACGCCCTCAACTCCCTCCTGGACGGCTTCGGTACGGCTCTCACCCCGCTCAACCTGCTCTGGGCTGCGGTCGGCGTACTGCTCGGCACGGCCATCGGCGTTCTGCCCGGCATCGGCCCGGCGATGGCCGTGGCCCTGCTGCTGCCGGTGACGTACGGACTCGAGCCGACCGGCGCGTTCATCATGTTCGCCGGGATCTACTACGGCGCGATGTTCGGCGGGTCGACGACCTCGATCCTGCTGAACACGCCCGGTGAGAGCGCGGCCGTGGTCGCCGCCATGGAGGGCAACCCGATGGCGAAGTCGGGGCGCGGCGCGCAGGCCCTCGCGGCCGCCGCCATCGGCCACTTCGCGGGCGGCATGGTGGGGACGGTCCTGCTCGTGGCGCTGGCGCCGACGGTCGCCGACCTGGCGGTGGACATCGGCGCCCCAGACTACTTCGCCGTCATGGTGCTGGCGTTCATCGCCGTGACCTCGGTCCTCGGCTCGTCGCGGATCCGAGGGCTGGCCTCGCTGCTGATCGGCCTGACGATCGGCCTGGTCGGCCTGGACCGGATGACCGGACAGCAGCGGCTGACCTTCGGTTCGCTGCAACTGGCCGACGGTGTGGACGTGGTGATCGTCGCGGTGGGTCTGTTCGCGATCGGTGAGGCGCTGTGGGTGGCGGCCCATCTGCGGCGCCGGCCGCCGGACCCGATCCCGGTGGGCCGGCCGTGGCTGGGCCGCGCGGATCTGCGGCGCACCTGGAAGTCCTGGGCGCGCGGACCGTTCATCGGCTTCCCGTTCGGCGCGATCCCGGCGGGCGGCGCGGAGATCCCGACCTTCCTGTCGTACGTGACGGAGAAGCGGCTGTCGAAGCACAAGGACGAGTGGGGCAAGGGCGCCATCGAGGGGGTGGCGGGCCCGGAGTCGGCGGCGTCCGCCTCGGCGGCGGGCACGCTGGTGTCGATGCTGACGCTGGGCCTGCCGACCACTGCGGTGGCGGCGGTCATGCTGGCCGCGTTCCAGCAGTACGGCATCCAGCCGGGCCCGTTGCTGTTCGAGCGCGAACCCGACCTGGTGTGGGGCCTGATCGCCTCGCTGTTCGTCGCCATGGTGCTGCTGCTGGCGCTGAACCTGCCGCTCGCCCCGGTGTGGGCGAAGCTGCTGCGCATCCCGCGGCCGTACCTGTACGCCGGGATCATGTTCTTCGCGGCGGTGGGCGCGTACGCGGTCGGCGGTGAGGTGATCGACCTGGTGCTGCTGCTGGTCATCGGGCTGATCGGGTTCGGCATGCGGCGCTACGGCCTGCCGGTGCTGCCCGCCGTCATCGGTGTCATCCTCGGACCGGCCGCCGAGCAGCAGCTCCGCCGCGCGCTGCAGATCAGCGACGGAAGCGTCGGCGGTCTGGTCGACACGCCGTTCTCGGTGACGGTGTACACCGTCGTGGTGCTCCTGCTCGCCTGGCCGCTGCTCCGCAAGCTGCTGCCCCGCCGCCGCACGCCGGCACCCGGCGAAAGCGCCTGAGCCGGCGGACGACGGTCGGACTCCCCGGTGCCGGGCCCGGGACGCCGACGGCGTCCCGGGCGTCGCTCTCAGACGAGGTGGGCGAAGACCACCAGGTTCTCGGTGTAGTCCTTGGCGGTGCGGTCGTAGTCGCCGGCGCAGGTGATGAGCCGTACCTGAGCGTCGGCGGTGTCGGCGTACACGCGCTCGTCGGGGAAGTCGTCCTTGGCGAAGGACTCCGTCTCGTCGACGACGAAGGTGGCCGTGGTGCCGTCCGCGCGCTGCACGCGGAAGCGGTCGCCCTTCTCCAGTTCGCCGAGGCGCGCGAAGACGGCGGCGGAGGTGGCGGTGTCCACGTGTCCGGCGACGATCGCCGTGCCGAGTTCACCCGGCGAGACGCCCTTGGCGTACCAGCCGACGAGGTTGGTGTTGTGGGCCGGCGGCGGTTCGAGCTGCCCCTTGCTGTTGATCGCGAGCGCGGTGAAGGGGGCGTCGACGCCGATGGACGGGATCTGCAACCGGGTCGGTCTGGCCCGCGGCAGCTGCTTCGCGGGCGACTCCGAGGGAGCGGGCCCGCTCTCGGCCGGCCCGGTGGACGCCTCGGCGGACGGTGCCGTCGCGACCGCGCGGGAGGCGTGCGGTCCGTGGGCGTCGTCGGGCGGGTCCTCGCCGCCGCCCATCAGCGTGGTGGCCAGCAGCAGGCCGGCGCCGCCCCAGAAGACCGCGGTCATGACGGCGCGCAGTCTTCGCCTCAGCGGCGACGCCGGGTCGGTACGGTCGGGAGTGGGGGGACTGGCCGGCATCGGGGGAACCACCTCAATCGGGCACTGCGGGGAGCACGGCGGAAGGGACGTCCAGCGAGGGGGCGGACGGGGCCGTCGTGACGCGCGGGTCGCCAGGGACGGCCCCGGCCGCTATGACGCCGGGCATGGCTCAGGCCATGTCCCCGGAGGCCTTCTTGCGGCGCAGCACGAAGGCGCCGGCGCCGAGGGCCGCGAGCGCCGCCAGGCCGCCCGCGGTGACACCGGGCTGCGAGGCGAGGCCGCCGCCGCCGGTGTGCATGCCGCCGCTCGGCTTCTCGTGCTTCCACTCCTTGTCCTGCTTGCCGCTCCAGGAGTCCTCGCTCTCGGAGTCCCCCTTGTCCTTGTAGGTCTCGGGGTCGTACTTCGGGTCCTTGTCGGTGCCCCAGTCGTCGCCGCTCACCGTGGTCAGGGCGCCACCACCGGTGTGCACCCCGCCGTGCGGCTTGTCGTGCTTGTTCCCCTCGTCGTGCTTGTTCCCCTCGTCGTGCTTGCTCTCCTTGTCGTACTCCTTGCTGTAGGAAGACGTGTCGTGGCCCTCGTCGCCGCCGTGGTCGGCGTAGGCCGCGGGGGCGGCGATGGCGAGAGCCGCCGTGGCCGTTGCGGTGGCGAGCACCATGCGGGCAGAGCGCATCTGAGAGTCCTTCCGCTGAAGGCCGGGCAGCTGACTCCGCGTCAGCACGGATCTCCCGGTCTCCGGCGTGATCCACGCTCAGTCATGTCGCGCGGTCCCACCATCCGGGACGATCACACGGGTTACCCCCGTCACCCCTCCGGCGGTGCGCGCCCCCTTCTGCCGGTCGCGGGGGCTTCTTGCCCCGGGCGGCACCGCCGCCTAGCCTGCTTTTGTGCCGCTGATAAACAAAACCCGTTCGCACAGTGCCGTGCCGGGTACCGACCTCGTCCGACTCCGACTCGCCCTCACCGCCTTCTTCGCCCTGGACGGCTTCGTCTTCGCCGGCTGGGTGGTGCGCATCCCTGCCATCAAGGAGCAGACCGGCGCGTCCGCGAGTGCCCTGGGCCTCGCCCTGCTGGGGGTGTCCGCCGGGGCCGTGATCACCATGACGCTGACCGGCCGGCTGTGCCGCCGGTACGGCACTCACCTCGTCACCGTGGTCTGCGCGGTGCTGCTCAGCGTCAGCGTCGCCCTGCCGCCACTCACGCACTCCGCGCTCGCGCTCGGCACCGTCCTGCTGGTGTTCGGCGCGGCCTACGGCGGTATCAACGTCGCCTTCAACAGCGCGGCCGTCGATCTGGTGGCCGTCCTGCGGCGCCCCATCATGCCGAGCTTCCATGCCGCGTTCAGCCTGGGCGGCATGATCGGCGCGGGGCTGGGCGCCCTGGTCGCCGGTTCCCTCTCCCCCACCCTGCACCTCACCGGACTCACCGTGACCGCCCTGCTGGTGACGGCGGTGGCGGGGCGGGCGCTGATGCGGTGCGAGCCGCTGACCCCGGCCGACGGGGGGCGGCCCGCGGAGGGGGCCGCGCCCCGGCGGGACCGCCGCACCCGGGCCCTGGTCGTCGTCTTCGGCCTCATCGCGCTCTGCACCGCCTACGGGGAGGGGGCGCTGGCCGACTGGGGGGCGCTCCACCTCGAGGAGGACCTCGACGCCTCGCCGGGCGCCGCGGCCGTCGGCTACCTGTGCTTCGCGCTCGCCATGACCGTGGGGCGGCTGAGCGGCACCGCGCTGCTGGAACGGCTGGGCCGGACCCGCACCATCCTCGCCGGCGGCTCCACGGCGGCGGCCGGCATGCTGCTGGGCGCGCTGGCGCCGTCCCTGTCGGCGGCCCTGCTGGGTTACGCGATCACCGGGCTCGGTCTCGCCAACCTCTTTCCCGTGGCCGTCGAGCGGGCGGGCGCGCTGGCCGGCCCCAGCGGGGTGGCGACCGCCTCCACGCTGGGCTACGGCGGGATGCTCCTCGGCCCTCCCGCCATCGGTTTCATGGCGGACTGGTTCAGCCTCCCGGCGGCCCTCACCAGCGTGGCGGTGCTGGCGGCGGTGGCCACCACCATCGGCTTCGTCACGCGCCGTGTGAACACGGACTGAGGACGCGGGCCCTCCCCGCGGCGGGTCCGTCGGCGGGCCGGGGTGGATCGAGGGCCGGTGTCGGGGTACCCGGTCGTCGGCGTCCGCCCGCCCCTGTGTGCGGCGCCGGCAGCGACCACCGCGTGGATCCGGGAGAGAACGTGAGCGAGCAGCAGAACCCCGTCGACCAGCACCCCACCCCCGACTTCCCGTCCCAGGACCAGCCGCACCCGGGCTGGACCGGCCCCATGGACCCGCCGCCGGACCACGGAGAGGACTCCTACCGGGGCAGCGGGCGGCTGGCCGGCCGTACGGCCGTGATCACGGGCGGGGACTCCGGCATCGGCCGCGCGGTGGCCCTGGCGTTCGCCCGCGAGGGCGCCGACGTGCTGTTCACCTACCTGGACAGCGAGAAGGACGAGGCGGACGAGACCGCGCGATGGGTGGAGGAGGCCGGCCGGCGTGCCGTGGCCGTCTCCTGCGACATCCGGGAGGAGGAGAACTGCCGGGCGCTGATCGACCGCGCGGTCTCCGAGTTCGGCGGCATCGACATCCTGGTGAACAACGCCGCCTACCAGATGTCGCAGCCGGACGGCATCGAGGCGATCACCACCGAGCAGTTCGACCGGGTGGTGCGGACCAACCTCTACGGCATGTTCTGGCTGTGCAAGATGGCCGTGCCGCACATGCGGGAGGGCGGCAGCATCATCAACTCGGCGTCCGTGCAGGCCTACAAGCCGAGCCCGCACCTGCTGGACTACGCGACCACCAAGGGCGCCATCGTCACGTTCACCCAGGGGCTGGCGCAGATGCTGATCGAGCGGGGCATCCGGGTCAACGCCGTGGCGCCGGGCCCGGTGTGGACGCCGCTGATCCCGGCGACGCTGCCGGACACCGCCGAGTTCGGCAAGCAGGCTCCGATCGGGCGTCCGGCCCAGCCCGCCGAGATGGCCCCGGCGTACGTCTTCCTCGCCTCGCAGGAGGCGTCGTACATCACCGCCGAGATCGTGAACGCGACGGGCGGGACGCCGCTGCCGTAGCGCGCCGCGGAAAAGGATCACCACGCGGGCCGTCCGTGCGGCAGACTCCCGGCCATGGAGACTGTCTGGTACCTGAACATATTGGCGGACGAGGGCCGGTCGCTGGGCGACGCCGCGGAGCAGGCCGGACCGGACGCGCCCGTCCCGGCCTGCCCGGACTGGCGGGTCCGGGACCTGTTGCGGCACACCGGCGTGGTGCACCGGTGGGCGACGGCCTTCGTCGCGGACGCGTGCACCACGCCCCGCCCGATGGGTGAGGAACCGGACCTGGACGGCCCGGAACTGGTCGCCTGGTACCGCGCCGGACACCGCCGCCTCCTCGACACGCTCACCGGGGCGGCGCCCGACGTCGAGTGCTACACCTTCCTGCCCGGCGCGGTCTCCCCGCTCACGTTCTGGGCCCGCCGCCAGGCGCACGAGACAGCCGTCCACCGGTACGACGCCGAGGCGGCTCGTGGCGGCCGGCCGGTCCTCTTCGACACCGAGTTCGCGGTGGACGGCGTCGACGAGTTGCTGCGCGGCTTCCACGCGCGCCGCAAGAGCCGGGTCCGCACCCCGGAGCCCCGTGTCCTGCGGGTGCGGGCGACGGACGCCGACGCGGTGTGGACCGTACGGCTGTCCGCGGAACCGCCGGTGACGACGCGGGACGCGGCCGGGGACGCGGAGTGCGAGATGTCCGGTCCGGCCGCCGAGCTGTACCTCTCGCTGTGGAACCGGATGCCGGTGCCGAAGGTGTCGGGCGACCCCGCGCCGGCCGCGCTGTGGCGGGAGGCGTCCGCGGTCGTCTGATCGCCCGCTTGTCCGCCGGCCGTGCGGCTGTTTCACTTCCGGCATGCGTGACGACGGAGGGCGTGAGGCGGGCGGGGGCGGGCGCCGTAGCCAGGCGGAACGGGACGCGGTGACCGTGGAGACCGGGTACGCGCTGTGCAGCGCGGCGTTCGCGGCGGCGGTCGTGTACGGCGCGGTGGCCGGTCCGGCCCTGCTGTTCACCCTGCCGGGAGCGGTCGGGACGCTGCTGGTGCGCGGGGGCGCCGTGCTCGCCGGGGCGCTGTTCGCGGTGCGGACCGGGTACGTCCTGATCCGGTTCCGGCGGGCGGCTCAGCCCAGCCATCCGGGCCGTACCAGCCCCGACTCGTAGGCGAGGACCACCAGTTGGGCGCGGTCGCGGGCGCCCAGCTTCACCATGGTGCGGCTGACGTGGGTCTTGGCGGTGAGCGGGCTGACCACCAGGCGCCGGGCGATCTCCTCGTTGGTCAGGCCGAGGCCGACCAGCGCCATGACCTCGCGTTCCCGTTCGGTGAGCTCGGACAGGGCGCCGGCGGCCGGTTCCTTGGAGCGGGCCGCGAACTCGGCGATCAGCCGGCGCGTCACCCCGGGTGAGAGGAGGGCGTCCCCGTCGACCACGGCCCGTACCGCACGCAGCAGTTCGTCCGGCTCGGTGTCCTTCACCAGGAAGCCGGAGGCGCCCGAGCGGATCGCCTCGAAGACGTACTCGTCCAGCTCGAAGGTGGTGAGCATGACCACCTTCACCTCGCCCAGGTCCGCGTCCTCGGTGACCCGGCGGGTCGCGGCCAGCCCGTCCAGCAGGGGCATCCGGATGTCCATCAGGACCACGTCGGGCCGCAGCTCGCGGACCAGACGCACGGCCTCCTCGCCGTCGGCCGCCTCCCCGGCCACCTCGATGTCCGGCTGGGCGTCCAGCAGGGCACGGAACCCCGCCCGGACCAGCGACTGGTCGTCGGCGAGCAGTACGCGGATCACCGGTCCTCCTCGACCTCGGTCGGCAGTACGGCGAGCACCCGGAACCCTCCGTCCGGGCGTGGGCCTGCCTCGATGCTGCCACCCAGCGCGGCGGCCCTCTCCCGCATCCCGGCCAGCCCGTTCCCGCCGCCGCCCGCGTCGGCGCCGGTGGCGGGCCCGTCGTCGTCGACCAGCAGCCGCAGCCGCCCCTCTCCGTGTCCGACGCGCACACGCGCCTCGCGCGAGCCGGAGTGCCGTACGACGTTGGTGAGGGCCTCCTGGACGATGCGGAAGGCGGCCAGGTCCGTGCCGGGGGACAGCGCCGGCGGCTCGCCTTCGACGGTGACGGTGAGACCGGCGCTCGCGGCCTGGCCGACCAGCTCGGGCAGCCGGTCCAGGCCGGGTGCCGGGGTGCGCGGCGCGGCGCCGGGGGCACGCAAGGTGTCGAGCACCTGACGGACCTCCCCGAGCGCCTCCTTGCTCTTGGCCCTGATGGTGGTGAGCGCGCTGCGCGCCTGCTCGGGGTCGGTGTCCAGCAGCGCCAGTCCGACCCCGGCCTGCACGTTGATGACGGAGATGCTGTGGGCGAGGACGTCGTGCAGTTCCCGGGCGATCCGCAGCCGTTCCTCGTCGGCGCGCCGCCGTTCCGCGCGGGCCCGCTCGGCCCGCTCGCGCTCCCACTGTTCGCGGCGGGTGCGGGCCAGTTCGGACACCGCGAGGAGCGCGACGACCCAGGTGGCGACGACGATCTCCTCGTTCCAGGAGCCCGCCCCGTCGCCGGCCGGCGGCAGCCCGCGGTAGAGCACGTGGGCGATGAGCAGGTGCCCCGCCCAGAGGGTTCCCATGGCCGCCCAGGCCGCGTACCGCCGCCCCGAGACGACGGCGGTGAAGCAGGCCACGGCGACGGTGAGGAACACCGGTCCGTACGGGTAGCCGGCGCCGATGTACACCAGGACGGCGGCGACCGTGCCGGACAGCACGGGGACGGGGTGGCGCCACCGCCACAGCAGGAGCGCGCCCGACAGGAACAGCAGCACCCGTCCGAGCGGGTCCAGGGCGACCCGCTCGGCCGCCTGGGCGTGGTCGGCGAAGCCGGAGCCGATCAGCACGAAGGCGGTGATCAGCACGGTCGAGGGCCACGGCCAGCGGGCGCGGCCCGCCGACTCGAGGTTCTGGTCCCGCTCGTCGGCGCGGCGGCTCCATCCGGGCGGGCCGTGCCGCCACCACCGGGGCGGCCCGGGGCGCCACCGCTCCGGCGTCCCGGTTCCGGGCGCACGCTGCTCGTCCATGTCCGCCACGCTAGACGCCGGGCGCCCTCGACGGCGTCGGCCGGACGGCGTGATCACACGTACTCCCACGGAAGTACGTCCGGCCGGGGCGGGCGAGGCGGCCTATCGGGGTTCCCGCGTGCCCTTGCCCGCTCCCGTCCCCGCGGGCCGCAGTCCGACGGTGCGGGCGAGGATGCCGACGGTGTGGCGGAAGAACAGGTCCCGCTCCTCCACGACCCGGGTGAACTGGCCGAACACCTCGAAGCCGATCTGGCCGAGCAACTGCGCCCAGACGGCCACACAGGCGGGTGCCACCGCGGGCGGCAGATCGGGGACGGCGTCCGCCGCCATGCGCGCGGCCTCCGCCTCCAATTCCTCGGGAAGCGGGGGAAGGTCCAGCTCCCCGGCCCGGTGGGCGTCGCGGACGACGTCGATGAGGGCGTAGGCGACGCGGGCGGCGGCCGGGACGGTGGTGGCGGGCGCGGCGTAGCCGGGCACCGGTGAGCCGTAGATCAACGCGTACTCGTGCGGGTGCGCGAGCGCCCAGGCGCGGATGGCCTCGCACACCGTGGTCCAGCGCTCGCCGGGTGCGGCACCGGCGGAGGCGTCGCGCGCCGCTTCGGCGGTCTCGCCCAGGGAGTCGTAGGCGTCGGTGATGAGAGCGGTCAGCAGGTCGTCACGGCTGGGGAAGTAGCGGTAGATCGCCGAGGAGGCCATGCCGAGCGTTCTCGCCACGGCCCGCAGGGACAGTTCGGCGGCGCCCTCCTCGGCGAGCCGTCGTCGCGCCTCCTCCTTGATGGCGGCGGCGATCTCGATCCGGGCCCGCGCGCGGGCGCCGTGTGCGGTGCTGGTCATGGGGACAGTGTTCCACGAAATCAGAGCGGCGCACACAAACGAGAGCACTGCTCTTGCTTTGCTGTGCGGAGCCGTGCAGACTGATGGCGAAAAGCGAGAGCAGTGCTCACAAAACAGAGCGGCGCTCTCATCGCCACGTCCGTCCTTGAGGAGTCTCGATGACGTCGTCCACGCCGTACTACCGCGCCGGCAGCCCCCTCACCATCCGGTTCAACCGTGTCGTCGGCTGGCTGGCCCGCCACGGCTTCAGCCTGCTCGGCTCCGCGGAGCTGTCCGTCCGCGGCCGCAAGAGCGGTCGGATGCAGCGCGTCCCGGTCAACCCGCACGCCTACGAGGACGAGCAGTACCTGGTCTCGGCGCGCGGACACTCCCAGTGGGTGCGCAACATGCGGGCCGCCGGCGGCGGGGAACTGCGCGTGGGCCGCAAGATCCGCGTCTTCACGGCCGTCGAGATCCCCGACGAGGAGAAGCTCGCGGTGTTGCGCACCTACCTGGAGAAGTGGGGCTGGGAGGTCAACCAGTACTTCAAGGGGGTCACCGCCAAGTCCTCCGACGAGGAGATCATCGCGGCGGCCCCCGACCACCCGGTCTTCCGGATCACTGTCCGGAACTGACCTCGCCGCCCGACTGGCGCCGGTCCAGCGCCACCAGGGCGCGGTGGGCCATCGGATGGGTGCGGACCAGCTCGCCGAGCGTCGTCGAGCCCTGGGTGATGTCCTTGAACGCCTTCCAGGCCGGGCGGAAACCGGTGAGGACCGCGTGGAACACCCCGGGCCGCTGCTCGAACGCCGCCAGCATCCGCTTGCCGATGCTCATCTCCACACCGAGGCCCGCCTTGACGGCGAAGGCGTAGTTCAGGGCCTGCCGGCGCGCGTCCACGGCGTCGTGCGCCTCGGCGATGCGCACCGCCCACTCCCCCGCCAGCCGGCCCGAGCGCAGCGCGAAGGAGATGCCCTCACGGGTCCACGGCTCCAGCATCCCGGCCGCGTCCCCGCAGACCAGGACCCGGCCGCGGGACAGGGGCGAGTCGTCGGCGCGGCAACGGGTCAGGTGCCCCGAGGAGATGGCCGGTTCGAAGCCGGCCAGCCCGAGCCGCGCGATGAAGTCCTCCAAGTAGCGCTTGGTCGCGGCGCCTTCACCGCGCCGCGAGATGACCCCCACGGTCAGGGTGTCGCCCTTGGGGAAGACCCAGCCGTAACTGCCCGGCATCGGGCCCCAGTCGATGAGCACCCGGCCCTTCCAGTCCTCGGCGACCGTCTCCGGCACCGGGATCTCCGCCTCCAGGCCCAGGTCGACCTGGTCGAGCTTCACCCCGACGTGCGCCCCTATGCGGCCGGCGCTGCCGTCCGCGCCGACCACGGCCCGCGCGAGCACGGTCTCGCCGCCCTGCAGGACCACCGCGACCGTACGCCGGTCCGGCACGGCCGAGCCGTGCTGCTCCACGCGCTGCACCGCGACGCCGGTGCGCAGCTCGGCCCCGGCCTTCTGCGCGTGCTCGACGAGTTGCTGGTCGAACTCGGGGCGGTTGATCAGCCCGAAGAGCATCTGCCGGGAGCGGCGGGTCCGGCTGAAGCGGCCGTTGCTGGAGAACGTCACGGCGTGCACCCGGTCCTTGAGCGGCAGCTCGAAGCCGGGCGGCAGGGAGTCGCGGGAGGGACCGATGATGCCGCCGCCGCACGTTTTGTAGCGGGGCAGCTCCGCCTTCTCCAGCAGCAGCACGCGCCGCCCCGCGACCGCCGCCGCGTAGGCGGCCGACGCCCCCGCGGGTCCCGCGCCCACCACGACGACGTCCCACACCTGCCGCACGTCGTCCGCCGAAGAGTTCTCGCTGCTCACGATGGTCTGCTGCTCCGTCCACGCCGCCTGCCGCTGCTGTCCTCCCGCATCCTACGGCGGCGGTCGTCACGGTCCGCTGTGGGAGGATCGGCGACGTGAGTGCCCCGTACACGGGCCACTCACGCACACCACACGATCATCGCGTACCGAGAAGTACGCACCTGCACAACGTCGCACCCACAAGGAGCGTGCCCATGTCGCCGAATCCGGTCGCCGTGACCGTCGCCTCACTGATGCCCAGGGCGAAGGAGGAGCTCACCGAACTGGTGGCCTTCAAGTCGGTGGCGGACTTCGACCAGTTCCCGCGTGAGGAGAGCGAGGGCGCCGCCCGCTGGATCGCCGGCGCGCTGTCCGCCGAGGGCTTCCAGGACGTGGCCCTGCTCGACACCCCGGACGGCACCCAATCGGTCTACGGCTACCTGCCCGGCCCCGAGGGCGCGCGGACCGTACTGCTCTACGCGCACTACGACGTGCAGCCGCCGCTGGACGAGTCCGGCTGGGCCACCCCGCCGTTCGAGCTGACCGAGCGCGACGGCCGCTGGTACGGGCGCGGGGCCGCCGACTGCAAGGGCGGGGTCATCATGCACCTGCTGGCGCTGCGCGCCCTGAAGGCGAACGGCGGCGTGCCGGTGAACGTCAAGGTGATCGTCGAGGGCTCGGAGGAGCAGGGCACCGGCGGCCTGGAGCGGTACGCCGAGGAGCACCCCGACCTGCTCACCGCCGACGCCATCGTGATCGGTGACGCGGGCAACTTCCGCGTCGGCCTGCCGACGGTCACCACCACGCTGCGCGGCATGACCATGGTGCGGGTGCGGGTCGACACCCTCGAGGGCAACCTGCACTCCGGCCAGTTCGGCGGGGCCGCGCCCGACGCGCTGGCCGCGCTGGTGCGGGTGCTGGACTCGCTGCGCGCCGACGACGGCAGCACCACCGTGGACGGGCTGTCCGGCGACAGCGCGTGGGAGGGACTGCAGTACGACGAGGAGCAGTTCCGTACGGACGCCAAGGTGCTCGACGGTGTGGAGCTGATCGGTTCCGGTACGGTCGCCGACCGCATCTGGGCCCGCCCGGCGGTGACCGTGCTCGGCATCGACTGCCCGCCGGTGGTCGGTGCCACGCCGTCCGTGCAGGCGAGCGCCCGGGCGCTGATCAGCCTGCGGGTGCCGCCGGGCGTGGACGCGGCGAAGGCGACGGAACTGCTGCGCACGCACGTCGAGTCGCACACCCCGTGGGGCGCCCGGGTGAGCACCGAGCAGATCGGCCAGGGGCAGGCGTTCCGCGCCGACCCGGCCAGCCCGGCCTACCAGGCCATGTCCGACGCGATGGCGGTCGCGTACCCGGGCCAGGAGATGCAGTACGCCGGACAGGGCGGCTCGATCCCGCTGTGCAACACGCTCGCCGAGCTCTACCCGAACGCGGAGATCCTGCTGACCGGCCTGAGCGAGCCGGAGGCGCAGATCCACGCGGTGAACGAGAGCGTGTCGCCCGACGAGCTGGAGCGGCTGTCGGTCGCCGAGGCGCTGTTCCTGCGCAACTACGCGTCCGGGGCCAACTGAGGCGCCCGTTGTCGCTTCTGCCGTCGGCAGAGCCTCCGTCCGCGGACGGGGGCTCTGCCCTACGGTCGGTGCCATGGACGTCGTCGAACTGCTCCCCGGCCGTCTGCTGATGCTGCGCTTCCCGGTCGGCCAGGCCTACCTCTGGCGTGACCGCCGGGACCGACGCCCGGACGAACTGACACTGGTCGACGCCGGTCCGGCCGGATCGGGCGGGCGGATCGTCGAAGCGGTGACGGCCCTGGGCGCGCGCCCTGAGGACGTACGGCGGGTCGTCCTGACCCACTTCCACGAGGACCACGCGGGCGGCGCGGCGGAGGTCGCGGCGCTCACCGGCGCGGAGGTACTGGCCCACCGCCTGGACGCGCCCCACGTACGCGACGACGTACCGGGACCGCCGCCGGCTCTGGAGGACTGGGAACTCCCCCTGCACCGGCGGGCGTTGTCGATGCTGCCGCCGAACGGCCACGAACGCCCGTCGTCCGTGACGGAGTTGGCGGACGGTGACGTCCTCGACATGGCCGGCGGCGCCCAGGTGCTGCACGTCCCGGGCCACACCCACGGCAGCATCGCGCTCCACCTCCCCCGCCACGGCGTGCTGTTCACCGGGGACACGGTGGCGGTGTCCCCCGCCGACGGCACGGTGATCCCGGGCGTCTTCAACCTCGACCGCCACCGACTCCTCACCTCCTGCCGCCGCCTGGCGGCCCTCGACACGGAGGTGGCCTGCTTCGGCCACGGCGACCCGGTCCTCACGAATGCGGCACGCGAGCTGCGGGCGATGACGGACGCGGCTCAGCGGGAGGCCGACCGCTGAGGCCGCCCGCGTGGGCAGACCTCAGGACCGTCGCCCGGCTCCCCTCACCCCACCGGCACCCCGCCTTCCAGGTACATCGCGCGGCCGCGTTCGCGGGCGCGCAGAGCTCGGCGGAGGCGTTCGTAGCGGACCGGGGGCAGGAGGTCGGCGGCCTCGGCCTCGGTGGCGAAGCGCCAGGCGCGCAGTTCCGGGCCGGGCAGCCGCAGCCGCTCGGCGTCGGCGGAGTCAAGACGTCCGCCGTCGAACAGCAGGCGCAGCCCGCCGAAGGCGGGGGGCCGGGGCGGCTCCCAGTCGACGACGAGGAGCGTCGGCACGTCGTCGAGGCGCAGGCCGGTCTCCTCGGTGACCTCGCGCATACCGGCCCGGGCCGGCGCCTCACCACGTTCGACGACCCCGCCGGGGAACTCCCATCCCGCCTTGTAGGTCGGGTCGACGAGCAGCACCCGGTCGTGCTCGTCGAAGAGCAGCACCCCGGCGGCCACCGTCTCGGCGGCGGGCTCGGGCGTCTGCACGATGTCGCAGGCGGGCACCTCCCCGCCGGCGACCGCCTCGGCGATACGGCGGGCGGTGTCGCCCGGGGTGAGCGCCCCGCTGTCGACGGGATAGGCGTCGGCGGTCAGCCAGGCGGCCAGGGCGGCCTTGAACGGCTCGATGTGGTCGTACGACCACTGCCGGACGCGCAACTCCCCGTCGGGGAGGTCCGCCGGGACCTCCCGGTCGGCTATGCGCTCACGCAGGATCGTTTCCGCCGGGGCGAGCAGAACGTGCCGGACCGGTATCCGGCGGGCGGCGAGCCCGCCGAAGATCTCGTCACGGTACTCCTGGCGCAGCAGGGTCATGGGGACCACGAGGGTCCCGCCCAGCTCCGCGAGCATCGCGGCCGCCGTGTCGATCACGAGGCGCCGCCAGATCGGGAGGTCCTGGAAGTCGCCGGCTTCGGCGAGGCGCTTGGGCGGAAGCAGCTGGTCCAGCGCTCCGCCGATGACCTCGGGGTCGAAGAGCGTGCTGTTCGGGATCAGCTCGATCAGTTCGCGCGCGGTGGAGGTCTTCCCCGCACCGTACGCCCCGTTGATCCAGACGATCATTCGCACTCCCAGACAGTAGGCGGCTGAACAGCGGCGGAGCATCCTGCACACGATCCACTGGGAGAGGCGTGGGAAACGCCGGAGTCCACAGTCCTGCCCCCACTACTTCCTTCTCCCGGACCCTCCGCAGATACTCCACGATCCGCACCTCCATCCGGACCGTTACCTCGCCGTACACACCCCTCCACACCCGGAACCTCCCGCCCCGCTCTCCCCGCGCTCCCCACCCGTTGAAACCGGCGTGCTCCGCCGGGCACCCGTCGGGTAGCGTGCGGGGCATGTCGAGTCCTGAGTCGGACAGGGTGGGGGCTTGCGGTCACGCCGCCGGCCCCCTGCGCCCCTGAGCTCGTAGCCCCGTCGTCACGCCGCCTTCCGCGGTGGGACGCGTGCGCGGTCGGGGTTGGCCGCGGTGACGAGATGACCTTCTCGTGCCTCTCCTCACCTCGGAGCCACTCGATGCCTCTCCCGCTGTACCTGCTTGCCTTGGCGGTCTTCGCCATGGGCACCTCTGAGTTCATGCTCGCCGGCCTCCTGCCGGACATCGCCTCTGATTTCGACGTCTCCGTCGGGACGGCAGGCGCGCTCACCTCGGCGTTCGCGATCGGCATGGTCGTCGGCGCCCCCGTCATGGCCGCCCTGGCCCGCGAGTGGCCCGGGCGCCCGGCCCTCCTCGGGTTCGTCGTCGTCTTCGCGGCGGCTCACGCCGTGGGCGCCGTCACGACCAGCCTCGCCGTCCTGTTCGCCACCCGAGTGCTCGCCGCGACGGCGAACGCGGGCTTCCTCGCCGTCGCTGTGACGGCCGCGGCGCGGCTGGTCCCTCCCGACAGGAAGGGACGCGCGCTGGCCGTGCTGCTCTCGGGCGCGACGGTGGCCACGATCGCCGGCGTCCCCGGCGGTTCGGTGCTCGGTTCGGCGTTCGGCTGGCGGGCCACCTTCTGGGCCGTCGCCGTGCTCTGTCTGCCTGCCGCTCTCGGCATCCTGAAAGGCGTCCCGGCAGGACACGGTGCGGCTGGGGGGACCGGCAGGCCGGCGCTGCGGGCGGAGCTGGCCCAGCTCGCCCGGCCGCGGCTGGTCCTGGTGATGCTGCTCGGGGCGCTGGTGAACGCGGCGACCTTCGGCAGCCTCACCTTCCTCGCCCCCGTGGTGACCGACGGCGCCGGGCTGGCCGAGTCGTGGGTCCCCGTCGCCCTGGTGCTCTTCGGTACCGGTTCCTTCGTGGGCGTCACCGTCGCCGGCCGGCTGTCCGACCGGAGTCCCGGACTTGTCGTCGCGTGCGTCGGCCCGTTGCTGCTCGTCGGCTGGCCGACCTCGGCGATGCTGGCCCATGAGCCGATCGCCCTGTTGACGCTGGTGTTCGTGCAGGGCGCGCTGTCGTTCGCGCTGGGCGGCACACTGATCACGCGCGTCCTCTACGAGGCCGGCGGAGCCCCCACCATGGCCGGTTCGTATGCGACGGCGGCGCTCAACGTGGGCGCCGTGGCCGGCCCCGTCGTGGGTGCGGCCACGCTCTCCAGCGGAGCCGGGGTTCTCGGACCGCTCTGGGCGAGCGGATGCCTCGTGGCGGTCGCGTTGCTCATCGCGTTCCCCCTCCTCACCGTCGTCACGGCCGGCCGGAGCGCCGAGGCGTTGCGGTGACGCGTGCGTACGCGCCACTTACCGCCCAGGGACACCGTTGTGCCGGCAGGCCCGTGTGGGGTGAGTCGTCCGCCTGACGCCTGGGCCCCCGGCTCGGGCGGGTGGCCGGCGTGCGGCGGCGCCGGCCCCCTTCGTCGGGGGCCGGCGCCGTCGCGTGTTGTGTCGGGGCCCGTCAGGCCTTGCCGTCCCGGTCGATGTCCAGCTCCAGCGTGTTGTTCTCGGCGACCGTGCGGTCGAGGGTGCTGAGCGTGTCCTCGACGTCGAGCGTGCCGAGGGCGGTGTCGGCGAGCGCGTGCGACGGGGTGACGGCCGCGACGACGAATCCGGTGGCGAGGGAGGCGATGGCGAGCATGCTGCGCTTCTTCATGCCCGGCTCAACTGTGGAACCCGCCCCCGGGTCACGCATCGCTTCCGGCAAGTCCCCGGCGGGGCCCTCACACCCCCGCGACCGCCTGGCCGGTCCTGCTGAACAGCGCCGCCGCGGCGGCTCCCACCAGGCCGGCGTCGGTGCCGGTCTGCGCCGGTGTCACCACGAGACGGCGAACGAAGGACAGGGTGGCGAACTCGGTGAGGGCCTGCCGCAGCGGCGCGAAGAGGACCTCGCCGGCCTTGCCCACGCCGCCTCCGATCACCGCGATGTCGATCTCGACGAGTGTCGCGGTGGCCGCGATGCCCGCGGCCAGGGCTCGCGCCGCCCGCTCGAAGGAGGCCACGGCCACCGGGTCGCCGGCGCGGGCGGCGGCGGCCACCGCCGCCGCCGAGGTGTCGCCGTCCGGTGCGGGCCGCCAGCCGTTGTCGAGCGCGCGACGGGCGATGTTGGGCCCGCTCGCGATCCGCTCCACGCAGCCCCGCGCACCGCACGGGCACGGGTCGCCGTCGAGGTCCACGCTGATGTGGCCGATGTGCCCGGCGTTGCCGGTGGGTCCGGGGTGCAGCCGCCCGCCCAGCACCAGACCGCCGCCGACGCCCGTGGAGACGACCATGCACAGCGCGTTGTCGTGGCCCCGGGCGGCACCCTGCCAGTGCTCGGCCGCGGTGATGGCCACCCCGTCGCCGATCAGTTCGACGGGCAGGCCCCCGGCCGCGTCCCGCACCCGGGCGACCAGCGGGTAGTCGCGCCAGCCGGGCACGTTGACCGGGCTCACCGTGCCGGCGGAGGCGTCGACGGGTCCCGCGCTGCCGATGCCGACCGCACCCGCGCGCTCCCAGAGGGGGGAGGCGGTGAGGTCGCCGATCACCGCACCGACGGCGCCCATCACGGTCTCCCCGTCCTCCTGCGCGGGGGTCGGCTGCTGGGCGCGGACCAGGATCCTGCCCTCACGGTCCACCAGCGCGCCGGCGATTTTGGTGCCGCCGATGTCGAGCGCAGCCACGAGGTCGGTGTGCATCAAAGTCGGATCTCCCCGTCAACCATCGGAAACATCAGAAAACACGCTGGGAACGGCCATGCGCGACCAGGAGGCAACACACGGAGCACGGGCAACGGCCCGGTCGAGCGGTGACCTGCGGGCCGGAGTGTGCGTCGGACAGTGTCCCCTGAGCCTGACAACGTTGTCCAGGCTCTATGCTCGACGCCACATCCTCATACAAGCCCATGGACTCACGCATCCCCGTGGCCGACAGGACAGGACACCGCATCGTGCCGGAGACGACCCGCCGCACCGACCGCTTCCCAGGGAGCCGATACGGCAACCGTCCGACGATGAAGGACGTGGCCGCCCGCGCCGGGGTCGGCCTCAAGACGGTGTCCCGCGTGGTGAACGGCGAACCGGGCGTGACGCCGGAGACCGAGCGCCGCGTGCAGGAGGCGATCGAGGCCCTCGGTTTCCGCCGCAACGACAGCGCCCGGGTGCTGCGCAAGGGCCGCACCGCCAGCATCGGCCTGGTCCTGGAGGACCTCGCGGATCCGTTCTACGGGCCGCTGAGCCGCGCGGTGGAGGAGGTGGCCCGCGCGCACGGCGCCCTGCTGATCAACGGCTCGAGCGCGGAGGACGCCGACCGCGAGCAGGAGCTGGTGCTCGCGCTGTGCGCCCGCCGGGTGGACGGCCTGGTGGTGATCCCCGCCGGCGACGACCACCGCTACCTGGAGCCGGAGATCAAGGCCGGCGTCGCCACCGTCTTCGTGGACCGCCCGGCCGGGCACATCGACGCGGACGTCGTCGTGTCGGACAACTTCGGCGGCGCCCGGGACGGCGTCCGCCATCTGATCGCGCACGGGCACCGCAGGATCGGCTTCATCGGGGACATGCCCCGTATCCACACCGCCGCCGAGCGGCTGCGCGGCTACCGCACCGCCATGGAGGACGCGGGCATACCGGTGGCGGACTCCTGGATGTCCCTGGGCGTGACCGATCCGGAGCGGGTACGCCGGGCGGCGGAGGAGATGCTCACCGGCCCCGAGCCGGTCACCGCGATCTTCACGGGCAACAACCGGGTGACGGTCACGGTGATCCGGGTGCTGGCCGCGCAGGACCGCCCGGTCGCCCTCGTGGGCTTCGACGACATCGAGCTCGCCGATCTGCTCCAGCCCGGCGTCACCGTCGTCGCGCAGGACGCCGCCGCCCTCGGACGCACCGCCGCCGAGCGACTGTTCCGGCAGCTGGACGGCACCCTGATCGCCCCGGAGCGCATCGAACTGCCGACCCGGCTGATCACCCGCGGCTCCGGCGAGCTGCCCCCGGCGGACTGAGCGGGCGGCGCCGATGAAGGACCGTACGCTGCGGGCGCTCGGACTCGACGTGGTGCCGCGCGAGCATCCGCTGGAGTATCCGGGCTCCTGGCCGCGTGAGTCGGGCCTGCTCGACGGGGACCGGCTGCTGCCGCTGGGCCGGTGGGTGTTCGAGGACCGGACACCCGTCGTCTCGGTCGGCTCCAACGCCTGTCCCGCCCAACTGCGGCACAAGATGGCCGAGTCGGGCATCGTCACGCCCCTGCCGATGGTGCGGGCCCGCGTGACGGGCCTCGGCATCGGTGTCTCGGCGCACGTGAGCCGCGCGGGCTACGTCGCCAACGCGCCGGTGGTGACGCCGGGGCGGGTGAGCGAGCTGTTCGTGATCTGGCTCGACGCCCGGCAGCTCGCGGTGATCGACGCGAGCGAGGGGGTTCCGCTGCCGCACGGCAACTTCCGGCGCGTCCGGCTGCCCGCGCCGGACGTGCGGATCGAACTCCCCGACGGCAGCTCGCTGCCCGGCGCGTACGCGTACGTCAACCGCCGGGGCGTGCTGCACGACGGCACCGGCGCCCCGCGCACCCACCCCGGCCAACGCCCCCTGCTGACCGACCTCCTGGCCACGCTCCCCCGGCTGCGGGCCCTGTTCGGCACCACCCCGGAGGAGTTCTGCGCGCGGGCGCGTGCCGACCGGGCCCTGTGCGAGAAGGGGACGCGGCTGCTCGCCGAGGAGGGGTGGGTCACCGCGAGCGGGCTGGAGCGGTATGTGACGGCCGCGGGGGCCGGGAGTCACGGCACGGGTGCCGAGGCGGGCCCGCCGCGGGCATAGCGAACCCGGCGCCGGCGGCTGGGCGCGCCGGCGGCCGGGGGCGCGTGTCCCCGGGCCTGGGCGGCCAGCGCGTCGCGGGCCTGGACCCTTGTGCGGCCGGCCAGGCGCGCCGGCCGGACAGCCCCGGCGGCCCAGCAGCCCCGCACGCCCCGTGCCCCTACGCCCTGTTGCCGGCCGGTTTCGCCGTTGCGTGGTCGGGCTCGTGGCGGAGCAGGTCACCGGGCTGGCATTCCAGCACCTCGCACAGCGCGGCCAGCGTGGTGAACCGCACCGCCTTGGCGCGGCCGTTCTTCAGGACGGCCAGGTTCGCCGGGGTGATCCCCACCCGCTCGGCGAGTTCCCCCACGGACATCTTGCGCCGCGCCAGCATCACGTCGATGTCGACGGCGATCGGCATCAGATCACCTCGGCCAGCTCGGCCTGCATCCGCGTGGCCTCCTGCTTCTGTTCCACGGCCTGGGCCAGCAGCATCCGCAGCACGAGAACGACGAGCGCGATCCCCCCGATCGCCAGGCCGAGTCCGCCCACCAGGAGCACGATGCCGGGCGCGACGGCCTCCCCCGGAGCGAGCAGCGCGCCGAGCGCGAAGACCAGCAGCGCGGCGGCGACGAACGCCCCGATGACGATGTGGACGTAGCGGAAGGCCGCGTGGGAGAAGACGGTCCCGCGCCGGGCCATCGTCACCAGCCGCCACACGCACACCAGGACGGTCTGGGCCGCCAGCACGGTGAGCACCACGATGGCGAGGAACGGGGACCGGAGGTAGGAGTACTCCGCGTCCAGTCCGTCGAGGTCGCTCGCCAGCAGCGGCACCATCACCGCCTGCACCACCACGGAGCCCGCCAGCAGCGCCACGATCACCGCGCGCAGCGCGAGCACGGTCGCCTGTCCCATCGCCTCTCCTTCACTCGAAGCACGATGGGAATCTATCGACTTTCGATAGATAGCGCAATCGACTGGTGTGGGCCTCCCTGGACGTAGGGGCCGTCACGGCGCGGAGACGGTGAGGCCTCCCCGCCGGGGTGAGGCGAACGTCTCCAGGTCGGCACGGGCCAGACCGGTCGCGCGGGCGACCTCGGCGTCGTCCAGGGCGCCGCAGTCCAGCCCGCGCAGCAGGTATCCGGCGAGGGCCTTGGCGGTGGCGGGCTCGTCCATCACGTCGCCGCCGGCCCGGTCGGCGTACCGGGCGAGACGGCCGGCGGCCCGCTCGAAGCCTTTGCGGTAGAAGGCGAAGACGGCGGCGTAGCGGGTGGGCAGGTGTCCGGGGTGCATGTCCCAGCCCTGGTAGTAGGCGCGGGCGAGGGCCCGGCGGACGAGGCCGAAGTGCAGGCGCCAGGCGTCGTGCACCTGCTCGGCGGGGCCGACCGGCAGCACGTTCGTGGAGCCGTCCGACAGCCGCACCCCGGTGCCGGCGGCGGCGACCTGCATGACCGCCTTGGCGTGGTCGGCGGCGGGGTGGTCGGAGGCCTGGTGGGCCGCCGAGACGCCGAGGCAGGCGCTGTAGTCGAAGGTGCCGTAGTGCAGGCCGGTGGCTCGGCCCTCCGCCGCCTGGATCATGCGGGCGACGGTGGCGGTGCCGTCGGCGGCGAGGATGGACTGGCTGGTCTCGATCTGGATCTCGAAGCCGATCCGGCCGGGTGCGAGGTCCCAGGTCTTCTCGAAGGCGTCGAGCAGCCGGGCCATGGCGGTGACCTGCTCGGCGTAGGTGACCTTGGGGAGGGTGAGGACCAGTCCGTCGGGCAGTCCGCCCGCCCGCATCAGGCCGGTGAGGAAGATGTCGAGGGTGCGGATGCCGCGGTCACGTACGGCAGCCTCCATGCACTTCATGCGGATGCCGGTCCAGGGGGCCGTGGTGGCGGCGCCGCCGCGCGCGTGCGCCTCGGCGACCAGCCGGGCCGCGCGGGCGGCGGCCTCGTCCTCCTCGGCGTCGGGGCGGTTGCCGTAGCCGTCCTCGAAGTCGACGCGCAGGTCCTCGACCGGCTCGCGCTCCAGCTTCGCGCGGACCCGGCCGTACACGTCCTCGGCGAGCGCGCCGTCCAGTCCCAGGACGGCACCGAAGGATGCGGCGTCGGGCGCGTGCTCGTCCAAGGACGCGAGGGCGCGGTCGCCCCAGGTACGGACGGTGTCGGCGGCGAAGACGTCGCCGGGGACGTAGACCGTGTGGACGGGCCGGCGGGTACCGGGGTCGCCGGGGTACAGACGCTCCAGTTCGGCGTCGACCGGCGCGAGGGAGGCGCCGATCTCCTCGGCGACGGCGCCCGCGAGACTCGTCGGCACCCGCTCCTGTTGCCCTTGGCCCATGCCACCCTCCCAGACGTCCGCGATCCGACCCCGCATCAGTTTCCGCGATACGGAATCAACAATTCGTTGAATGACGGTATCCGGCGGCCTCCGTGCCGGTCAACACCGTCCTACGACCGCGCCCGCCCCGCCACCGCGCCGTCCGAGGGCGGCGGGGAAACGGCGAGGCCCCCGCGACCGGTGCGGTCGCGGGGGCCTCGGACGTTGCCCAGGTGATCAGCCCTTGCGGGACTTGACCTCCTCGGTCAGCTGCGGGACGACGTCGAACAGGTCGCCGACCACGCCGTAGTCGACCAGGTCGAAGATCGGGGCCTCGGCGTCCTTGTTGACGGCCACGATGGTCTTCGAGGTCTGCATGCCCGCGCGGTGCTGGATCGCGCCGGAGATGCCGGAGGCGATGTACAGCTGCGGCGAGACCGACTTGCCGGTCTGGCCGACCTGGTTGGTGTGCGGGTACCAGCCGGCGTCGACGGCGGCACGCGAGGCACCGACGGCCGCGCCGAGCGAGTCGGCGAGCGCCTCGATGATCGCGAAGTTCTCCGCGCCGTTGACACCACGGCCGCCGGAGACCACGATCGCGGCCTCGGTCAGCTCAGGACGGCCGGTCGACTCGCGCGGGGTGCGGGCGGTCACCTTGGTGCCGGTCGCCTGGGCGGAGAAGGTCACGCTCAGGGCCTCGACCGCGCCGGCGGCCGGGGCGGCCTCCACGGCGGTCGAGTTCGGCTTGACCGTGATGACCGGGGTGCCCTTGGAGACACGGGACTTGGTGGTGTAGCTGGCGGCGAACACCGACTGGGTGGCCACCGGGCCGTCGTCGCCGGCCTCCAGGTCGACGGCGTCGGTGATGACGCCCGATCCCAGGCGCAGCGCCAGGCGGGCGGCGATCTCCTTGCCCTCGGCGGAGGACGAGACCAGCACGGCGGCCGGGGAGACGGCCTCGTGGGCGGCCTGGAGGGCGTCGACCTTCGGCACGACCAGGTAGTCGGCGTACTCGGCGGCCTCGTGGGTGAGGACCTTCACCGCGCCGTGCTCGGCGAGCGTGGCGACGGTGTCGGCGGCGCCGTTGCCCAGCGCGACGGCGACCGGCTCGCCGATGCGGCGGGCGAGGGTCAGCAGCTCCAGGGTCGGCTTGCGGACGGCACCGTCCACGTGGTCGACGTAGACGAGAACTTCAGCCATGGGACTTCTTCTCTCCTGCTTGCGAAGTATGAGGGGCGGTGAGCGAGCCGTGCCGTGCGGCTCAGATGAACTTCTGGCCCGCGAGGAACTCGGCGAGCTGCTTGCCGCCCTCGCCCTCGTCCTTGACGATCGTGCCCGCGGTGCGGGCGGGACGCTCGGCCGCCGACTCCACGGTGGTGTAGGCGTTCTCCAGGCCGACCTCGTCCTCGTCGATGTCGAGGTCGGAGAGGTCCCAGGACTCCACCGGCTTCTTCTTGGCCGCCATGATGCCCTTGAAGGACGGGTAACGGGCCTCGCCCGACTGGTCGGTGACCGACACGACCGCGGGGAGGGACGCCTCGAGCTGCTCGGAGGCGGCGTCGCCGTCACGGCGGCCGGTGACCTTGCCGTCCTCGACGTTCACCTCGGACAGCAGCGTCACCTGCGGCACGCCGAGGCGCTCCGCGAGCAGCGCCGGTACGACACCCATGGTGCCGTCGGTGGACGCCATGCCGGAGACGACCAGGTCGTAACCGGCCTTCTCGACGGCCTTGGCGAGCACCAGGGAGGTGCCGATGACGTCGGTGCCGTGCAGGTCGTCGTCCTCGACGTGGATCGCCTTGTCGGCGCCCATGGACAGCGCCTTGCGCAGCGCGTCCTTGGCGTCCTCGGGACCCACGGTCAGGACGGTGACCTCCACGTCGTCGTCCGAGTTCTCCGCGATCTGCAGCGCCTGCTCGACCGCGTACTCGTCCAGCTCGGAGAGCAGACCGTCCACGTCGTCACGGTCGACGGTCAGGTCATCGGCGAAGTGCCGGTCGCCAGTGGCGTCGGGCACGTACTTCACAGTGACAACGATCCTCAAGCTCACGCCGGCTCTCCTACTGCATCGTCATTTCTGGCTGCCTGCCTGCAGGCAGCATAGGCGCCACAAGCGGGCGGTCCCGGTCGGGGCGACCCACGCTCCGAACGAAATATTACTCGTCAGTACACCCAGTTCCTGCCCGCTAAGCAAGCGCTTTGAACTGTGACCTTCGCAACGCAGCGTAACCGGAACTCCTCCTACCCGCGACCGAGGACCGGTGCGCCTCAGTCGGGCAGCCCACAGAATCTTCCCTGGTGGTAGACGAGGGGACGGCCGTGACCGGTGGGGTCGCCGAACAGCACCTCGGCGAGCACGATCCGGTGGTCGCCGGCGGGCACTCGCGCCTCCACCCGGCACACCATCCACGCGGGCACCCCCTCCAGCACGGGAACCCCCTCCGGCCCCTCCCGCCAGGCGGTGGGCGGGCCGAAGCGGTCCGCGCCCCGGCGGGCGAAGGTGGCCGCCAGCTTCTCCTGGTGCTCCCCCAGCAGGTGCACCCCGACATGGCCACTGGCCGCGATCACCGGCCAGCTGGAACTGCCCGTGGCGACACCGAACGACAGCATCGGGGGCTCGGCGGACACCGAGGCCAGGGAGGTGGCGGTGAAGCCGACCGGACCGGAGCTGCCGCGCGCCGTGACCACGGCGACGCCCGCCGGATGCCGGCGGAAGACGGAGCGCAGCAGGTCCGGCGAGGCGGGCCGGGCGGTACCGAGGTCGGACGTTGCCGTCATCAAACAGTCCTTCTGGGAGGGGTCACGAGCGGGTTCGCGGCTGCTCACCGGCCCGGTCGGCGCACACGCGGGGCTCGGGCGGCGGCCGGGAGGGGGCCGGGTACCCGACGGCGGCCAAGGGGTTCCGACGACATGCCGTCAGGCTGACGACAAGCGCCGCGCAGCGTCAAGCCGGTCCCCGTGGATGGGAGATGTCTCACCATGATCGCGACGGGGTTCACAGGGCCGCGCCAAGAGCGGCGATCACATCGGCCTTGCGCGGCTGTCCGGCGGCCCGCCGCACCACCCGGCCGCCGGCATCGAGCACCAGCACGGTGGGGGTGCGCACGATCTCGAGGCGCCGTACGAGGTCCAGCCGGGCCTCGGCGTCGATCTCCACGTGGGTCACGCCCGGGACCATGCCGGCGATCTCGTCCAGCACCCGGCGGGTGGCCCGGCAGGGCGCGCAGAAGGCGCTGGAGAATTGCACGAGGGTGGCGCGCTCGCCGAGGGCTGTGCCCAGGTCGGCCGCGAGAGCGGCGGGCGCTCCGCCGTCCTCGTCGGGCCGTCCTGTGTCGTCACTGCCTCGCACGCGTCCGCTCCCGTCCTGAATTCCGCCGTCAACGCCCTCAAGCGTCCCGGGGACCGCGAACATTCCCGTCCGCCACGCAAAACCCGAGGTGGATTCAAGGAACGTGACGAGAATCTCCGCCGCGCGCCGCCCCCGGGACTGGTTCACCGGCCGTTCTTGGGGCAGCATCAGCGACAGGCCGTAAACCTACGGCTGCGTAACTTCGACTGGGAGCCTCCTTCCCAGGCAGAGAAGGAAAGGGTTCCGACCCGCCCATGGCAGAACTTGTTTACCGGCCCGTGATCGGCTTCGCCCGCACCCTGTTCAAGGCGTGGGACCTCAAGATCGATTGTCAGGGGTCGGAGAACATCCCGCGCTCGGGCGGCGCCGTGCTGGTGAGCAATCACATCAGCTATCTCGACTTCGTCTTCAACGGACTGGCGGCGCTCCCACAGAAGCGGCTCGTCCGCTTCATGGCCAAGGAGTCGGTGTTCCGGCACCGTGTCTCCGGCCCGCTGATGCGCGGCATGAAGCACATCCCGGTGGACCGCGAGCAGGGTGAGGCGGCGTACGAGCACGCGCTGCGGTCGCTGCGGTCCGGGGAGATCGTGGGCGTCTTCCCGGAGGCGACGATCTCCCAGTCGTTCACCCTGAAGAGCTTCAAGTCCGGTGCCGCGCGCATGGCGCAGGAGGCGGGCGTCCCCCTCATCCCGATGGCGGTGTGGGGCACCCAGCGGCTGTGGACCAAGGGCCACCCGCGCAACTTCAAGCGCAGCCACATCCCTGTCACCATCCGTGTGGGCGAGGCGATCGAGGCCTCCAAGGACAAGTACGCCGGCGCGATCACGCGTCAGCTGCGCGAGCGGGTGCAGGAGCTGCTGGAGGCGGCCCAGCGGGCCTACCCGGTGCGGCCCCGCGGCGACGACGACACCTGGTGGATGCCGGCCCACCTCGGCGGCACCGCCCCGACCCCGGAGCAGGTCCGCGCGGCCGAGGCCCACTGAAATCCCTTCTCAGGTCCCGGGCCGCGCACAGCACGGCCCGGGACCTGCCGCGTTCGCGCCGAGGCCTCGCCCTCATGCGGCCGGGTGGACCGTGATCCTCGCGCCGGAGCTGAACTTCTCCAGGAGGGCGGCGAGTTCGGCGGCTGCCTCCTCGGCCTCGGAGGGGGTCGTCGGGGGCAGGCACTCCAGGAGGAAGAGACCCGAGGTGGTCTCCTCGGTGAGCCGGGTGCGCGGGCCCTGGCGCCAGTTCCAGCGGCGGCAGGTGACGCCGAGGCCGTCGCACCACACCACCTCGCCCGGGTCGGGGTGCTCGACGGTCTCCTCTCCCCCGGCGACCGTCACGAAGTCCTCCTGGCCGGTGGCCCGGACGAGTCGCATCGTGCCCTGGACGCGGTCGGCGTCCTCACCCCCCACGGGGATGAGCCGGGCGACGCTGACGGCGTTGTAGACGTCGACGAGGAGGTTGATCCGGGGCAGGCCGGCGTCCGACAGGGCGCGCTTGGCCAGGGCCTCGGCCGAGTTGCGGGTGCGGGAGGGCTTGGAGCCGAAGGCGGTGTAGGCCGTGCGCCAGGCCGTCATGTGCGGATCCTCGTGCGGGGCGCGCCCGTCCAGCCGGGCGGCGAGCCGGCGTGCGGCCTCGTCGAGCAGCGCGGAACTCTCCTCGGTGCTCGGCCCGTTGGTCAGTCCCTGCGCCTCGACGGCGACGTGGGTGAAACCGGGCACGAGGGCCCGTACCTCGTCGGACACGGTCGGCGCGAAGGTCATGGTCAGCCTTGTTCTCGGAGTGTGGTGGGGAGCGTCGCCCACAGGTGCGCCCGGTCGGAGGCGCCGCGCAGGGCGTGCAGCACGGCCGGGTGCGGCGCAGCATACAAGACCGGATGGTCCATCTCGTGGGACGAGGGGTCGGGTGTGAAGGCCAGCCGCTCGCCGTCGAGGGAGAACCGCGCGTCCACTCCGGGCTTGTTGCCGCGCGGGTCCTGCCGGTGCCAGGCGCCGTGGAACCGCACGGCGACCAGGCCGTGCACCACCCCGAGCTCCTGGTAGCAGAGCGCGGTCGGGATGTCCTCGGCGCGCAGCAGCGCGGCCAGCGCGTGGGCCTTGGCGTAGCAGATGCCGGTGCCCTGCCCCAGCACGTCGGAGGCGCGCCACGTCACGCGGGGGTCGTCGGCGTCCTGCGAGTGCGTGACGCGGTCGCGTACGTACTCGAAGGCTGCCTGCGCATACTCATACGAGTCGCGGACATCGGCGGCAAGACGGGCGGACACTTCCCTGACCCGTGGATGGTGATGGTCGATCGCCTCGTCGGCCGCCAAGTAGGCGGAGAGGTCCGGGTTCTCCTGGATGAACTGCATGGCGTCGGAGCATAGGTACGCGATCGACCGAGCGTCAATGCTTTTTCGGTCGATCGCATACCTATGCATGCCGTGCTAGCGGGCCATCTCCTCCTTGAGGGCGGCCACGAAGCGGTCCACGTCGTCCTCGGTGGTGTCGTATGCGCACATCCAGCGGACGTCGCCGGCCGCCTCGTCCCAGAAGTAGAAGCGGAACCGCTTCTGCAGGCGCTCGCTCACGTCGTGCGGCAGCCGCGCGAACACGGCGTTGGCCTGCACCGGGTAAAGGATCTCCACGCCGTGCACCGCGCGCACGCCCTCGGCGAGGCGCTGGGCCATCTCGTTGGCGTGCCGCGCGTTGCGCAGCCACAGGTCCCGGGCCAGCAGGGCCTCCAACTGCACGGAGACGAAGCGCATCTTGGAGGCGAGCTGCATGGACAGCTTGCGCAGGTGCTTCATGTGCTTGATGCCGTCCGGGTCCAGCACCACGACCGCCTCGCCGAACAGGGCGCCGTTCTTGGTTCCGCCCAGCGAGAGCAGGTCGACGCCCACCGCGTTGGTGAAGGTGCGCAGCGGCACGTCCAGCGTGGCGGCGGCGTTGGCCAGCCGGGAGCCGTCGACGTGCACCTTCATGCCGTGCGCGTGGGCGTGCTCGCAGATCGCGCGGATCTCGTCCGGGGTGTACACCGTGCCCAGCTCGGTGGCCTGGGCTATCGAGACGACCTGCGGCATGGCCCGGTGCTCGTCGTCCCAGCCGTACGCCTCCCGGTCGATGAGCTCCGGGGTGAGCTTGCCGTCCGGGGTGGGCACGGTGAGCAGCTTGATGCCGCCGACCCGCTCCGGCGCGCCACCCTCGTCCACGTTGATGTGGGCGCTCTCCGCGCAGATCACCGCGCCCCAGCGGTCGGTGACCGCCTGGAGCGCCACGACGTTGGCCCCGGTGCCGTTGAAGACCGGGAAGGCCTCGGCGGTGGGCCCGAAGTGGCTGCGGATCACCTGCTGGAGGTTCTCGGTGTAGGCGTCCTCGCCGTACGCGACCTGGTGCCCGCCGTTGGCCAGGGCCAGGGCGGCGAGCACCTCCGGGTGGGCCCCGGCGTAGTTGTCGCTGGCGAAACCGCGGACGTCCGGGTCGTGATGACGACGCGCGTCGGTCCTCGGAGGGTTCACGGCTTCTCGGTCAACCACAGACGGTTTCCGTTCACTTCCGCGGCGGGCTTGTCCCAGACCCCGACGATGGCCTCGGCCAGGTCCTTGACGTCCGTGAAGCCCGCGAACTTCGCGTTGGGGCGGTCGGCGCGCATCGCGTCGTGCACCAACGCCTTCACCACCAGGATCGCAGCAGCCGATGTCGGCCCCTGCTCGCCCCCGGCCTTGCGGAAGTAGTCGGCCATGGCGAGCGTCCACGCCTCGGCGGCGGCCTTGCCGGCCGCGTACGCGGCGTTGCCCGCCGAGGGCTTCGTGGCGCCGGCGGCGCTGATCAGGACGTACCGGCCGCGGTCGCTGCGCTGGAGTGCCTCGTGGAAGGCGAGCGTGGTGTGCTGCACGGTGCGCACCAGCAGCAGTTCCAGGAAGTCCCAGTCGTCCAGGCTGGTCTTGGTGAACGTCTCGCTGCCGCGCCAGCCGCCGACGAGGTGGACCAGGCCGTCGACCCGGCCGAACTCCTTCTCGGTGCGGGCGGCCCAGTCCCGGGTGGACTCCAGGTCGAGCAGGTCGACCGACTCCCCGGTGACGCTGGCGCCGCCGTGCGCGTAGCGCGCCGCGTCGACCGCTTCCGCCAGCCGTTCCGGGTCGTTGTCCGAGCCGACGACGGTGGCTCCCGCCTCGGCCAGCCTGAGCAGCGCCGCCCGTCCCGCGGGCCCGCCCGCGCCGGCCACCGCGATCACCGCACCTTCGAGCGCCCCGTTCCCCATGGTTCTCGCCTCCTGAGCAGTGTTGTGGACGAGATCGCTCACGCGGCGACCCGCTCGGCACCGTCCGCCGTGATGCCCCGGGTGGAGGCGATCACCTTCTTCAGCTTCTTGGACAGGGCCTCATAGAACATGCTCAGCGGAAACTCGTCCGGAAGCACGTCATCGACGAGTTTCCGCGGCGGCTGCGACAGGTCCAGGGCCTCGGGGCCCTTGGCCCACGTGGAGCCGGGGTGCGGGGCGAGGTAGCGGGAGACCAGCTCGTAGCCGGCGAACCAGTGGACGAGCTTGGGGCGGTCGATGCCGTCGCGGTAGAGCGTCTCGATCTCCGCGCACAGCTCGTTGGTGACCTGCGGGGCGCGCTCCCAGTCGATGGAGAGCTTGTTGTCGGTCCAGCGGACGACGTCGTGCTTGTGCAGGTAGGCGAAGAGCAGCTGGCCGCCGAGGCCGTCGTAGTTGCGCACGCGCTCGCCCGTCACCGGGAAGCGGAACATACGGTCGAAGATGACCGCGATCTGGACGTCGCGGGCCTGCGGCACGCCCTCGCCGGCGAGCTTCACGGCCTCCCTGAAGGCGGTGAGGTCGCAGCGCAGCTCCTCGAGGCCGTACATCCAGAACGGCTGGCGCTGCTTGATCATGAAGGGGTCGAACGGCAGGTCGCCGTGGCTGTGGGTGCGGTCGTGGACCATGTCCCACAGCACGAAGGCCTCTTCGCAGCGCTTCTGGTCGTGGACCATGGCGGCGACGTCCTCGGGAAGCCTCAGGCCGAGGATGTCGACGGCGGCCTCGGTGACCCGGCGGAAGCGGGCGGCCTCGCGGTCGCAGAAGATGGCGCCCCAGGTGAAGCGCTCGGGGGCCTCGCGCACGGCGATGGTCTCCGGGAAGAGCACCGCGGAGTTGGTGTCGTAGCCCGCGGTGAAGCCCTCGAAGGTGATGCCGCAGAACAGCGGGTTGTCGTAGCGGGTGCGCTCCAGCTCGGCCAGCCAGTCCGGCCAGACCATGCGGAACACGACCGCCTCGAGGTTGCGGTCCGGGTTGCCGTTCTGCGTGTACATCGGGAAGACGACCAGGTGCTGCAGGCCGTCCTCGCGCCGCGCGGCCGGCTCGAAGGCCAGCAGCGAGTCGAGGAAGTCCGGCACCTCGAAGCCGCCCTCGGCCCAGCGGGCCAGGTCCTTGCCCAGGGCCGCGTGGTACCCACGGTCGTGCGGGAGCAGCGGCGACAGCTCGTCGACCGCGCCGATCACGGTGCGTACGGCGTGCTCCGCGTCGCCGCGGGACGGGGCGCCCTCGGCCTCGAAGTCGATCGAGCCGTCCTTGGACTGCCAGGGCCGGATCCGCTCCACGGCATCCTTGAGCACGGGCCATGCCGGGTGCTCCACCACCCTGGTCATCGAAGGAACCTGTTCCCCCGAACCCTGCTGCACAAGAATTTCCGTCATGTCCCATCCTCCACAGGAGAACCTTGCGTACGCCTGACCGTATACACAGGGCGTTTCTCCCAGCAAGGGGTACCTCAGGAAATTATCCTGCCTCACCCGGGGCGCCACCGCATTTTTTCCGGCCGCCTACCCCGTTCGGCGGTGCTCCATGCGTTCCGGGTTCAGCCTCTGGACGACACGGGCAGAGGCGATACGGTCCCAGAGGGCCGTAGGGACGCGGCCCCCCGCCGCCGTCGACGGAAGCAGGTCGGATCTTGAACTTCCTCACCATCGGTCACCGCGGAGTCATGGGAGTCGAACCCGAGAACACCCTTCGGTCCTTCGTCGCCGCCCAGGAGGCCGGGCTCGACGTCATCGAACTGGATCTGCATCTGAGCAAGGACGGCGCGCTCGTCGTCATGCACGACGCGCGTGTGGACCGCACCACGGACGGCACGGGCGCCATCGCGGACAAGACCCTCGACGAACTGCGCGCGCTGGACGCCGGGCGCGGCGAGCGCGTCCCCCTCTTCGAGGAGGTGCTGGACACGGTCCGCACACCGCTGCAGGCCGAGATCAAGGACGTCCGGGCGGCCCGGGCGCTGGCCGAGGTGATGAACGGACGCGGACTGGCCGGCCGGGTGGAGGTGGCGTCGTTCCACGACGAGGCGATCGCCGAGATCGCCCGGCTGGTGCCCGGGGTACGCACGGCCCTGGTGGCGGGCCGCTACGGCACCGACGTGGTGGAGCGGGCGGTGGCCGTCGGCGCCTCGGCCCTGTGTCTCAACATCCGCCGGATCACCCTGGAGATCGTGGAGTGCGCCCGCAAGGCGAACCTGGCGGTCTTCGGATGGGTGGTCAACACCCAGGACCACCTCCGGCTGGTACGGGCGCTGGAGCTCGACGGGGCGACCACCGACTACCCGGAGATCAAACGCACCGGCCGTTTCACCGCGTGAGCGGCCGGCCGCCGTACGAGGCTCAGGCCAGCTCCTTGACCAGCAGCTCGAACTCCAGGTCGTCGCGCTGCGGGATGCCGAAGCGCTCGTCGCCGTACGGGAACGGGGTCGTCCGTCCCGTACGGCGGTAGCCGCGCCGTTCGTACCAGGCGATCAGCTCCTCGCGCACGGAGATCACCGTCATGTGCATCTCGGTCACGCCCCAGCCTTCGCGGGCCTGGCGCTCCGCCTCCGCGATCACGGTGCGGCCGAGGCCACCGCCCTGCTGGGCGGGGCTGACCGCGAACATCCCGAAGTAGGCGTGCTCACCGCGGTGTTCGAGCTGGCAGCAGGCGACGATCCGGCCCTCGCGCTCGACCGTGAGCAGTCGGCTGTCCGGTGCCTTGATGACGTCGAGGACGCCCTCGGGGTCGGTCCGCTGCCCGTGCAGGATGTCCGCCTCGGTGGTCCACCCGCCCCGGCTGGGATCCCCCCGGTAGGCCGACTCGACCAGGTCGACGAGGGCGTCCACGTCGGCGTCGGTGGCGTCGCGGAAGGTCAGTCCGGTGTCGGCGGCGGTTCCCATGGCGCGGTTCCCCTGATTCGTGTGCGTCTCTTTCGACGTGGCTGGGACGGGGCAGAGACTAACCCGGTGTTCCGGGCCGCCGAAGGGCCGGTCCACCCTCCGGACGGACCTCGGGCGGGAGGGCTACGACGGGCTCTAGGCTCGGCGGCATGGTGCATGTACTCAGCAGCCGTGTCCTGCTCCGTCCCTCCGACCCCGAGCGCTCCCGCGACTTCTACGGACGGCGGCTGGGGCTCGCCGTCCACCGCGAGTTCGGCACCGGCCCGGAGCGCGGCACCGTCTACTTCCTGGGCGGCGGGTTCCTGGAGCTCTCGGGCCGCTCGGACGCCGCCCCGGCGGGCTCCCCCGACGTCCGGCTCTGGCTCCAGGTGGAGGACGCCGAGGCGGCCCGGGAGGAACTGGCGGCCGAGGGCGTGGAGATCGTCCGCCCTCCGGTGAAGGAGCCGTGGGGGCTGATCGAGATGTGGATCGAGGACCCGGACGGCACCCCGATCGTCCTGGTCGAGATCCCGGCCGAGCACCCGCTGCGATACCGGCCGGGCGTCTGAGGGACCTTGGGCCTCCGTGCCCGCCGGCTGCGTCTCCGGCCCGTCCGGCGTACGAGGACGAGGCCCGCGGGGGGCGATGGGGGGGCCGGGGGGCGATGAGGGCCGGGGGGCGATGGGGGCCGGGGGGCGATGGGGGCCGGGGGCGCAGCCCCCGGTGATCGGCCACCCCTACGCGCGCAACGCCCCGAGGCGCCCCTCCAGCTGGGACAGCAGTCCCCCCAGCAGGGAGGCCAGATCACCCAGCTCGGCGTGGTCGAGTCCCGACAGCACGGCGGTCTCGTAGGAGAGCTGGGCCGGGAGGATCCCGTCCACCAGCTCACGGCCCGCGTCGGTGAGCCGGACGTGGGCGACCCTGCGGTCCCGTGTGTCACCGCGGCGTTCGACCAGCCCCCGCTCGGTGAGCTGCTTCAGCCGCTTGGTGACGGCGGCGCCCGAGGAGAACGTCTCGCGGGCCAGCTCGCTCGGGGTCAGCTCGTGGCCGGTGCGGCGCAGCGCGCCGAGCAGGTCGAACTCGGGGCGGGTCAGTCCGGCCCGGCGCAGCGGGGCGTCCTCGGCCTGCTGGAAGAGGGCCGAGCAACGGTTGATGCGGCCGATGACCTCCATGGGGCCGGTGTCGAGGCCCGGGTGGACGGCCCGCCACTGCCGGACCACCTCGGCGACGGTGTCGCGGCCGGACACCGGCGTGTCCGTGGCGCCGGTGGGGGCCGGGGGGTCCGTACGGCGGTCGCCGCCGGTCGCCGGTGCTGCGTCGCCGGCCGATGGCCCGTGGGTCGCCGTCATGGCGATGCGTCCTCCGTGTGCGTGCTGGTGCCGGGGTCGGGGAGCAGACCCTGGCGTCGTACCGTGGCCGCGAGCGTACGGTGTGCCGCCTGCTCGGCGAGCACCACCCGCTCCTGCGGCAGCGCGCGCTGCCACCATTCTCCGGCAGCGGCGTCGGCGGTCGCCCGCAGGTCGACCACGGCGCCGGCGAGTGCGCGCCGGGCGGTCTGCAGGTCCGTGACCGTCGTGCCGGGGGCAACCACCAGGCGGGCGGCGTGCTCACGGGCCCGGTCGACGACGGCGAGTGACCGCTCGACGCGCCGGCCCGCCCGGCGGTTGGTGACGGCCACGGCGGCGGCGAAGCCGACCAGGGCCCCGACCAGGGTGTCCACCACGCGGCCGGTGACCAGGTCGCCGGTCGGCTGGTAGCCGGGCAGCTCGGTGACCAGCAGGGCCAGCGGGGTCACGCAGACGCTGCCGAGCCAGTAGTTACGGCCGATGAGTGCCTCGGCGCCGAAGTTGCAGGCCAGGATGCACAGGAGGAGGGCGAGCGGGCCGAGCTGGGCGACCGGGGTGATCGCCGCGAAGAGCAGCACACCGGCCAGGTTGCCGACGACGCGCTGCACGCCACGGCTCCAGGTGAGCGTGATGTTGGCCTGGTAGAGGGAGGCCGCGGTGACGAGGGCCCAGTAGGGGCGGTCGGCGCCGAGGGCGAGGGCGGCGTAGCCGGCGAGGGCGCAGCCGAGCGCGGTGCGGACGGCGATCGGGGCCAGGGGGCCGAGCCTGCTCCACAGCGGGCGGGGCGCGGCGGCGCGCTCGGCGGCCACCCCCAGAAGCTCGTCGCGCTCCCCGCGCGGGGCGTCGGTGCGCGGGGCCTCGTCAGGCAGAGGCGCGGTGAGCGGGTCGTCACCGCGCGGGTCTCCGGTGCGCGGGACACGGCCCGTGCCCCGTACGGCGCGGGCCCAGGCGCGCAGGCGCGCGGGGTCGGCGTCGGCCGGTGCGGCGAGCGTGACCTCGGCGCGGACGACGAGCCGTTCCAGGGCGCGGCGCGTGGCCGAAGGGCGGTTGCCGGCCGCGAGCAGGGTCTGCCAGGCCGCGTGGACGGCCGTGTAGGCGGCGGAACGGGCGCCGGAGGCCCCCTCGCCGGTGCGCGCGGCCTCGGCGTACGCGGCGGTGGCGTTCAGCGCCTGGGCGGTGGCCCGCCGCTCGGGGCCGTGCGGCCGGAAGGGCGCCGGGGCCATGCCCACCAGCCAGGCCCACACACCGGCCGCGGCGGCGAGCGCCAGGTGGCCGGGGACCTGGCCGAGGCTCTGCGGGACGAACAGCGAGGCCGAGCTGACGAAGGTGAGGATCACATGGGCGGGCGGCCCGACCCGGGTGACGTCGCACACCACCTTCTGCAGGGCGGCCAGCAGGGCGCCGACGGTCACCAGGATCACGGCGTTGCGGGTGAGGGAGGCGGAGACCAGGGCGACGGCGAGGCCGCCGAGCATGCCGAGGACGACGCCCGCCAGCACCTTGGCCCGGGCGGCGTAGGGGCGGTTGTGGGCGTAGAGGGCGCACAGGGAGCCGGCCATGGTGTACACCGCGAGGTCGAGCCGGCCGAGCGCCCACAGGAGCAGGCTGGGCGGTGCGACGGCGGCGATCACGCTGAACGCCGGTTTGAACCAGACGTCCGAGGGTCGCCCGAGGCGCAGCGCGCCGACGACCTGGAGGCGCCGGACACGCGCGGGGGTGGGGGTCGCACTGCTCATGAGAAGCAATGTTAACAGGTGTTTTACCTGTAAAATATTGATGCGCGCCCGACCCCGAACGTCATCCAGAGGGGTCCTGTCCACTCCGCGGTCCGCCGCGCTCCCCCGGGAGCCCCCCTCGTACCCCTTCGCGCTCGCGTACACGCCGTCGGGCGGGGGCATCCCCTGACCGTCCGGTGGAGCGGTACAAGGGGGGCTCGCGTGCACGGACCGGGACCGTCCGGCTGGCTGCTGGTGGTGCTCTGCGCGGCCACCGGCATGTACTGCCTGCTGAGGATGCGCAGCCGCGTGGAAGAGCAGCGCCGGGCCGCCGGCGGCGAGGCGCTGATGGGGTTCGGGATGGCGGCGATGGCGGTGCCGACGGCGGCGTTCACCCCGCCGGCCTGGACCTGGCCGCTCTGGGCGGTGGTGTTCGGGGCGGCCGGTCTGCACGCGCTGTGGTCGGCCCGCGCCTCCGCGCGCCATCTGCACCACGCGGTGGGCGCGGCCGCGATGGTCCACATGGCGGTCGCGATGGCGGCCGGCCCGGGCGGGGCGCACCACGGCGGTACGGGCACACCCTTGCTCACCGGAATCCTGTTGCTGTACTTCGCCGCGTACGTGCTGGTGACGGGCGCGCGGCTGGTGCCCGTGGCCGCCGTGGCGGGAGGCCCGGCGACCGGCTGGGGCGACCGGCCGGAGGTGGCGCGGGCCTGCCGGCTGTCGATGGGGATCGCGATGGTGGCCATGCTGCTGACGATGTGAGCGCGCAAGAAGCCGTTCGGGCACCGCGCGGGACCGTTGTCTGCGTCACTTCCCACCGCGGGTCCGTATCCAGGGGCCGTCCGCGCTTCTAGGCTGCTGCCATGATCCTCCCTGCGGTCCTGTTGATGCTCGGCGTCCTGACCGCTGTCGTGGGTCCCCGGCTGCTCGCGCGGGCCGACTGGCCGGACCGTGAGCCGATCGTCGCCCTGTGGGCCTGGCAGTGCGTGATCGCGGCGGTGCTGCTGTGCTGCGCCCTGTCGATGACGTTCAGCGCGGCGGCCGCCTGGCGGGCGGTGGGCGGGCATGTGTTCACCGGGGCGCCTGGCGTAGTGGTGGAGGCCTACACACTCGGTACGGCGGGCCTCTGGGCGCATGTCACGGCGGTGGTGCTGGCGTGCGGCGGGCTGTGGAGCGCCGTGATGCTGGTGCGGGAGATCGCGCGGGCCCGGACCCGGCGCAGGGCGCGCCGCGCCGAACTGCTGCGGCGGGCGCCGCTGCTGCCCGGCGAGGAGACGGCGTCCGACCGGCTGGTGGTGCTGGAGGGCGACCGGCCCGACGCCTGGTGCCTGCCCGGTAGCCCGCCCCAACTGGTGGTCACCACCGCGGCGTTGCGGCGACTGAATGGCCGCCAGCTGGACGCCGTGCTGGCGCACGAGCGCGGTCACGCGCAGGCCCGGCACGACTGGCTGCTGCACTGCTCGTCGGCGCTGGCGGAGGGCTTCCCGCAGGTGCCGGTGTTCTCCGCGTTCCGCGACGAGATGCACCGGCTGGTCGAACTCGCCGCCGACGACACGGCGTCCCGCCGCTTCGGCCGGCTGACCACCGCCCTCGCCCTGGTCGAACTCAACGAGGACCGCGGGGTGTTCGGCCCCGGACCGGCGTCCCACGCCGATGTCCCGGCGCGGGTGCACCGGCTGCTCGCCCCGCGGGACCGGCTCACCGCGGGACGGCGGCTGCGGCTGACGGCGGTCGCGTCGCTGGTGCCGGTGGTTCCCCTCCTCGTGGCGTTCCTGCCGGGATTGCGGGCACTGGGGTAGGCGACGGCCCCGACGCGGCCGGACCGTCCCGGGACCGGGCCGGTCCGCGCCCCCAGTGGACCGGGCGTGCCGGGTTCCTGGCCCGGGCGCCTACGGTCGGCGAGGATCACCCCATGCGTACCCCCAACGCCCCCGCACCGCCCCGGCCCGCCCGGCGCCGTACGCCGGCCCGCTCCTTGACCGCTCCCGCCGCGGTGCTGGCCGTCGCCTCGGCCCTGCTGCTGGCGCTGGTCGCCGCCGAGTGGCGCCCTCTGCTGGATGTGGACGGCGACATCTCCCGGACCACCCACCGCTGGGCGGTCACGGAAGGGGGCCTGACCCAGGCGGCGCGGGTGCTGACGGACTGGGTGTGGGACCCCTGGACGATGCGTCTGCTGTGCGCGGTGGCCGTGGTCTGGCTGGTTTCGCGTCACGCGGCCCGGTGGACGGCATTGTGGCTGGTCCTGGCGGTGGCCGTCGGCACGGCACTGCAACAGGGACTGAAGGCCGCGGTGGACCGGGAGCGCCCGGTCTGGTCCGATCCGGTCGACACCGCCCACTACGCCGCCTTCCCGTCGGGTCACGCGATGACCGCGACGGTGGTGCTGGGTCTGCTGCTGTGGGTGCTGCGCCGTCAGGGGGCGGGTCCCGCGCTGTGGCGGACGGCGCTGGCCGTGGCGGTCGTCTCGGTGATCGGGGTCGGTCTCACCCGCGTCTGGCTCGGCGTGCACTGGCCGTCGGACGTGCTCGGCGGCTGGCTGCTCGGCGCCCTGGTGGTGGTCGCGGCGGTCGCGGTGCACCGGCGGCTGCGGCCCGTGGCCGGCGAGGACCCGCGGGGCGGGACCGGCGGCTCAGGCTCGCCGTCGGCCTCACGGAACCGTCCGCCTCACCCCGAACCGTTCACCTCGGACGATCCCCCGCGTCGCCCGAGGTGAACGGCAGCCCGAAGTGGGCCCGCCAAGGGCCCGTCCGGGTGCGCTGAGTATAGTTGGCTGGCAGCCAGTCAACGCAGGAGTCCAGCATGTCCCCGCGCAGCGCCCTGGTCAATGAAGAGTTGCGTCGGCGTTCGAAGGAGCGGCTGCTGCACGCGGCCGTCGAGCTGGTCGACGAGCGCGGTTACGAGGCGACCACACTGGCCGACATCGCCGACCGGGCGGGCTCCGCGCGGGGTTTGGTGTCGTACTACTTCCCGGGGAAGCGGCAGCTCGTGCAGTCGGCGGTGCACCGGCTGATGCACCGCACCCTGGAGGAGGGGCTGGAGCGCGAGCCGCGCACGGAGGACGGCCGGGAGCGGATGGCGCGGGCCGTCGACGCGATCCTGGGCCTGGCGCGCGAGCGCCCGGTGCTGATGCGCTGGCACATGGCGGGGCTGCTGCAGGCCGAGGGTTTCCTGCCCTGTCCCGAACAGCGGCGGCTGGCGGAGTTGCTCGGCGACACCGTGGCGCGGCACGGTTCGGAGGACGTCGACGCCGACTACCCCATGCTGCGGGCGCTGTTGATGGGCGCCGTGTACGCGGCAGTGATGCCGGGGGCGCCGATGCCCGTACCGGTGCTGCGCGCCGAACTGTTCAAGCGCTACCGGCTGGACTGGGAGATGGGTGTCCCGCCGGACCCCGAGGGGACCGGCGGGACGAGGGAGAAGGACCGGACGGACATGGCCCGGTTCTTCGCGACGGAGCCGGGAACTCAGTCGAAGTAGTCCGGCTGCGTCTGCACGTTGAGCTCGTCCATGTGGATCTTGCGGGCCGCGTCCGTGCGCTTGTCGTCGATCCTCAGGACGTCGAAGCCCTTGGCCATGTCGTTGGAGTAGATGTAGCCGTTGTAGTAGTACGCCGACCACGAACCGCCGGTGACGAGCTGGTCGGTGGAGAGCGGTCCGCGCTCGAAGTAGGCGATCTCCTTCGGCTTCTTGGAGTTGGTGAAGTCCCAGACCGAGATGCCGCCCTGGTACCAGGCCTGGACCATCAGGTCACGGCCGCGGACGGGGATCAGCGAGCCGTTGTGGGCCACGCAGTTCTCGGTGTCCGCCTGGTGGCGGGGGATCTTGAAGTAGCTGCGGAAGACCAGCTTGCTGCGGTCGCCCTTGCCGACGATGTCGTAGATGCCGTCGGCGCCGCGGTCGGGGCCGATCTCCGCGTTGCAGGTGGCCGCGCCACCGCCGCCCAGCTCGTCGGTGAAGACGACCTTGTTGGCCTTCTGGTTGAACGTCGCCGAGTGCCAGAACGCGAAGTTCACGTTGTCCTGGACGCGGTCGATCACCCGCGGACGCTCGGGGTTCTTGATGGAGAACAGGATGCCGTCACCCATGCACGCACCGGCGGCCAGGTCCTTCGAGGGCAGCACGGTGATGTCGTGGCAGCCGGTGGTCTTGGAGACGCCCGGGTTGGTGGGCGCGCCCGGGTTGCCGCCGCCGTCCGGGCCCTCACCCGGGAACAGCACGGGGAAGCCGACCACGGCGGCCTTGTGCGGGGCCTTGCGCGGGACCTTGATCACGGAGATGCCGTCGTGCGGCGGCCGGCAGTCCGGGTAGGCGGCGTTCGGCGAGTAGGAGGAGACGTAGACGTATACGTTCTTGCGGTCCGGCACCAGCGTGTGGGTGTGCGAGCCGCAGGCGGTCTCGACGGCGGCGACGTAGCGCGGGTTGCGCTTGTCGCTGATGTCGAAGACCTTCATGCCCTCCCAGGAGGACTTCTCGGTGGCGGGCTGCGTGGTGCTGTTGCAGCTGTTGTCGCTGCGCGAGGAGTCCGTGGACAGGAAGAGCAGGTTGCCGGAGACGGTGATGTCGTTCTGCGATCCGGGGCACAGCACCTGGGCGACCGTCTTGGGCGCCTTGGGGTTGCTGATGTCGAAGATGCGGAAGCCGTCGTAGTTGCCCGCGAAGGCGTACTTGCCCTGGAAGGCGAGGTCCGAGTTGGTGCCGGACAGCACGTCCTTGGGGATGTTGGCCACGTGCTTGATGTTGGCGGAGTGGACGATCTCGTCCTGGCCGGGTATCTCACCGCTCTTGATGGCGGCGCGGGCCTCGGCCTGGTCGCTGCGGGACACTTCCTTCGCGGCGGCGGGCGAGTCCCCCGGGTCCGGGATCGCCGCGGCGGGCGCGGCAGTGAGCAGCGCGGCCAGCAGGCCGCCCGCTGCCGCGGCAACTCCCAGCCGTCTCCGCCGGGTTCGGGAAACGCTCAACAGGATCACTGTTTTCCTCCCTGGTTCCGTTCACGTGGGAACGGTGTGGCACCGGCAGTATCGTCTTCGACATGCACATACCAACAGGGGCTCCACAGCATCGCAACAAAGTTTTTTGATCGAAGTTGCGCGGAAGCGTGCTAGGACGGTCATCGACACTCACGAGGTGTTCCGCACCACCGCCGAGCGGGAATACCGCCAGCCACAGGAGGTCCATGTGCACCACCGCCGCCGCGTGCCGCGCCTGTCCGTCGTCTCCGCCGGGCTGACCGCGCTGGCCGTCCTCGGGCTCGTGGGCTGCGAATCCGACTCGGACGACACCAAGTCCGCTCCCGTGACCGGGCCTTCGGTGATCGCACCCGGCGCGCCCGGCGAGGAGAACCGGACCCTGTCGGCCGAGGAGGCCCAGCGGCAGCGCACCGAGGACGACTCCCCCAACTCCGCGGACGTGTCCTACGCGCGGATGATGATCCAGCACCACGCGCAGGCGCTGGACATGACCGAACTCGCGCCCGGGCGCGCCGAGTCGGTGAAGGTGGTCAAGCTGGCCGAGCGGATCGCCGCGGCGCAGAAGCCGGAGATCGGGGCGATGCGGGGCTGGCTACGCACCCACGGCAAGCCGGAGCAGGAGTCGGGGCACGGGCACGACCACGCGACGATGCCCGGGATGGCCACCGAGGCGCAGTTGAAGCAGTTGCGCGCGGCCGAGGGCAAGGCCTTCGACCAGTTGTTCCTGACACTGATGATCACGCACCACCAGGGCGCGATCACCATGGCCACGGACGTGAAGGGCCAGGGGAACAACATCCGGATCGAGGAGATGGCGGACGACGTGGTCGCGCAGCAGACCAGCGAGATCAACCGGATGCGCGACCTGCTGTGACGCTCCGCCCGGAGGACGCGCCGCTCAGCGGCGGGCGTGGCGCGGGGAGAGCAGACCCGCGTCGCGCGTCCGCCCGATGAGCCGCAGCGCCCCGCGCCGGCTGTACCCGGTCCGGTCCATCACCGCGAGGACCGGATCGGCGCCGCGTTCCTGCGCCGCGCGGTAGGTGCGGGCCACCAGCGGCCACTGCGCCCGCCCGCCGGACGGGCCGGAGCCGCCCCGGTGCGCACCGCCGGCGTCCTCCTCGCGGTCCGGTTTCGGCTCGGCGCCGCACGCCTCGGCCAGCGGTCCCTCGATCCAGTCGGCGAACACGGCCAGGTCCTCCAGGGCGAGCGCCGGGCGGGCCTGGACGTCCTCCACGCAGACCCACCCCTCGCACACCGTCGCCAGCGCCTCGATCGTGGCCCCGTCGCGGAAGGCCACCCGCACATGGAGCCACCGGGTGGCCCGCTCGCCCTCCCGCACCTCCCACGCGGGCCACACGGACACCGCACCCTCCGCCGGAGAGCGATCGGAAAGTTGAAGAAAAGATGCCTCGAGCACACAGGCAACGTAACCGTGTGATCAGTTCACCTCTGTAGGAACACGCACCCCGGACGGCCGACGGCACCCTGTCAGCGGAGTGCGGACGGTGCCATGCTGGAGGCATCGGCGATCTCCTGTCGATCCCCCGGGGTGAGGAGTTCCGCGTGCTGCGTGTCGCCGTCGTCGGATCCGGGCCCAGCGGGTGCTACACCGCGCAGAGCCTCGTCCAGCTCGATCCCCAGGTACGCGTCGACGTCCTGGACCGCCTGCCGTGCCCCTACGGTCTGGTCCGCTACGGCGTGGCACCGGACCACGAGAAGATCAAGTCGCTGCAGAACAACCTGCGCGCGGTGCTGGAGCACGAGCGCGTGCGCTTCCTGGGCGCGGTCCGGGTCGGCCCGGACGGGGTGCCGCCCGCCCGGCTGCGGGAGCTGTACCACGCGGTGGTGTACTGCGTGGGTGCCGCCACGGACCGGCGGCTGGGCATCCCGGGCGAGGAGCTGCCAGGCAGCTGGTCGGCGACCGAGTTCGTGTCCTGGTACAGCGCGCACCCGGACGCCGCGGACACGGGGTTCCTGCACGGGGTGCGGTCGGCGGTGGTCGTCGGCGTGGGGAACGTCGCCGTGGACGTCGCCCGCATGCTGGCCCGCGGGGCGGGTGAGCTGAGCCCGACCGACATGCCGCACGGCGCGCTGACCGCGCTCGCGGCGAGCGAGGTGACGGGCATCCACATGGTGGGCCGACGGGGTCCGTCGCAGGCCCGCTTCACCACCAAGGAGCTGCGCGAGCTGGGGACGCTGCCGGACACGGGGGTCGAGGTCGACGCGGCCGAGGCGGCGCTGGACCCCGGATTCACCGACCCAGCCGGGCTGCCCCCGGCCCGCCGCCGCAACGTCGAGGTGCTGCGCGGCTGGACCGGGCCGGCGCGCCCCGGCGTCCGGCGCCTGATCCGGCTGCGCTTCTTCCTCCGCCCGGTCGAACTGCTCGCCCGGGACGGCAGGGTGGGCGCGGTGCGCTTCGAGCGGACGGCGCCGGACGGACGGGGCGGGGTCACGGGGACGGGCCGCTTCGAGGTGATCGAGGGCCGGCTGGTGCTGCGGTCGGTCGGCTACCGGGGCGTACCGCTGGAGGGGCTGCCGTTCGACGCCGCGACGGGCACGGTGCCGCATCTCGCGGGGCGGGTGCTGCGCGAGGGTGCGGTCGCACCGGGCGAATACGTGGCGGGCTGGATCAAGCGGGGTCCGACCGGAGTCATCGGCACGAACCGCTCGTGCGCCAAGGAGACGGTGACGTCCCTGCTGGCGGACGCCCCGTCGCTCACCCGGCGGGATCTGCCCGGCGACCCGCTGACGGCCCTGCGGGTGCAGGGCGTCGACCCGGTGCCGTGGCGGGGCTGGCAGTCCATCGAGCGCGCCGAGGCCCGCCTGGGCGCCTCCCTGGGGCGTGACGTCGTCAAACTCCCCGACTGGGAGGCACTGCTGACCGCGGCCCGGGACGAGGGCGGGTAGTCCGGGCCCCGGCCGGGACGTCACCTACGGGGGTCGAGCGGCGTCAGCACGCCGAGGCGGTCCTCGATCTCCTGGGCGGCGGCCAGGCACAGGTCCTCCCGGAACGCGCGCCCCACGACCTGCACCCCGCACGGCAGTCCGTCGCGCGTTCCCGTCGGTACGGCCACGGCGGGCACACCCACGAAGCTGGTCACCGCGCACAGCCGCATCCCGTCGGCGACCCGCTCGCGTCCCGCCGCGTCGCGTGACTCCAGCCCCGGTTCGACGGGCGGCTCGGTGAACACCGGCCCGAGCAGCAGCGGGTAGGCGTCCAGGAACTCCGCCCAGGAGCGGCGGATGCCGAGCCAGGCCCCCATCAGCCGCGTGAGTCCGGCCGCGTCCGTGGGCGGCGTTCTTTCCATGGCCATCGCGATGTAGCGGTCACCGCCCTCGCCGAGCAGCCGGCGCACCGCCGGCCAGGTGGGCGCGAACTCGGTCACGGTGATCCGCCCGTACGCCTCCAGCGCCTCGTCCAGCCGCGGCACGTCCGCCACCTCGCGCACGTCGTAGCCGGCGTCGCGCAACGCCTCGGCCGCCGCCGTGACGGCCTCACGGACCGTGGGGTGCGTGCCCCGGCCGCCGGGGTCGGTCACGACCGCGACCTTGACCGGTCCGGGCAGCGGTTCGCCGTACGGTGGCACGGGCACGGCCCGCGGGTCCCGCGGATCGGTCCCGGCCAGCGCCTCGTACGCCAGCCGGAGGTCGGCGACGGTACGGGCCAGGGGCCCGTCGGTGACCAGCGTCTGCGAGGCGGGTCCGGGATCGTCCGGCCCGAGGACGCGGTGGTCGGCCGGGAACCGCCCGGGGGTCGGCTTCAGCCCCGTGACGCCGCAGAACGAGGCCGGGATCCGCACGGAACCGCCGGCGTCGTTGCCGAGCCCGAGGGCGGCCATGCCCGTGGCGACGGCCACCCCGTCGCCACCGCTGCTGCCGCCCGGGGTACGGCTCGGGTCCCACGGGTTGACGGTGTCGCCGAACAGCTCGCTGCGGGAGTGCATCCCCGCCAGGACCAGGGTGGGCATGTTGCTGTGGCCGATCGGTACGGCTCCCGCCGCGCGGAGCCGGGCCACCGGCGGCGCGTCGGCCGTCGCCACCAGGTCGCGGAAGCGTGGCGTGCCAAGGGTGGTCGGCACCCCTTCGACGGGGGTGGTCTCCTTCACCGTGAACGGCACACCGGCCAGCGGTCCCGGCTCCTCGCCCGCCGCCCGCCGCCGGTCGATGCGCGCGGCGGCCTGGCGGGCCCGGTCGGCCATCAGCTGCGTCACCGCGTTGACCCGCGGGTTGACCTCGGCGATGCGGTCCAGGTGGCTGTCGACCAGCTCGGCCGCCGAGATCTCGCCGCTGCGGACCGCGGCCGCCTGGCCGGCCGCCGTCATGGCCCACATCGCGTTCTGCCCGCTCATCGTGTTCCCGCTCCCTGCCGAGTGCCTGTGCCCCGACCCTACCCCGTAACCGATACACTCGTATCGGAATAAGGAGGGCCGACCGACCATGCCCAAGCAGGTGGACTACGAGAGCAGACGCCGCCGGATCGCCGAGGCCGTCTGCCTTCTGGCCGACGAGCGGGGACCGGAAGGCGTGAGCATGCGGGACGTGGCCGCCCGGGCACAGGTCTCCCTGGGCGCGGTGCAGCGCTGCTTCCGCACCAAGGAGGAGATGCTGCTCTTCGCCGTCGACCACGTCGGCGAGCGCGTGACGGAACGGGTGAGGGCGCGCCTGGGCGCGAGCCCGGCGCAGTCGGCCGCCACCGCGCTGGGGCACGCGGCCGACGAGGTCGCACTGCTCCGGGAGGAGCACCGCGCCGAGGCGCGGATCTGGCTGGCGTTCGTCGCCCAGGCCGCCGTCAGCGCGCCACTCGCCGCCCCACTGCGGAGCAGTTATGCGGCCCTGCACGGCCTGTTCGTCCGCCTCGTCACGGAGGCGGCCGCGAGCGCTCCGGCCGACGGCGACACCGCCCCGGCCGACGCGGAACTCGAGGCCCGCACGCTGCTCGCGCTGACCGACGGCCTCACCAGCCACGTCCTGATCGGGCACCTGACGGCGAAGGAGGCCGGGGGCGTACTGGACGCGCACCTCTCCGGACTGTGGGACCGCCTCGGCGCCACCGCCCCCGAGAACACCGCCTGACCGCGCGGGGGCGGCGCGTCAGGACTGTGCGTCCCGCGCCGCCTGCCGGCGCGCCGCGACGAGGAGGGCGTCGAGGAGGCCGGGGAACAGGGCGTCCAGATCCTCCCGGCGCAGGCCGTTCATCTTGGCGGTGCCCTCGTAGACCTGCTGGATCACACCGCTCTCGCGCAGCACGCGGAAGTGGTGCGTGGTGGTGGACTTGGTGACCGGGAGGTCGAAGTAGGAGCAGGACAGCGCGGCCTCGGCGTCCGCGAGTTCGCTGACGATGCGCATCCGGACAGGGTCGGACAGCGCGTGCAGCACGGACTCCAGCCGGACCTCGTCCCGCGCGGGGTGGGGCAGGACGCGGCGGCTGGGAAGGGCGGTCGTCACGGCGGCTCCATGGTGCTCCGGGAGCCCTCATTGTACGAGAACCTTCGTAGTTTGACATCCGCCGTACTACGACGGCTATCGTACGAGTCGCACACCCGCCGTCTCCGCCGAATGGAGCTCATCGTGAGCACGCTCTTCGAGCCGTACACCCTGCGCGCCCTGACGATCCCCAACCGCGTGTGGATGGCCCCGATGTGCCAGTACTCCGCTGCGCCGGACGGCCCGGAGGCCGGCGCCCCGAACGACTGGCACTTCGCGCACTACGCCGCCCGCGCCACCGGCGGTGCGGGTCTGATCGTCGCCGAGGCCACGGCGGTGTCGCCCGAGGGCCGCATCTCGCCGTACGACCTGGGCATCTGGAACGACACCCAGGTCGAGGCGTTCCGCCGGATCACCCGCTTCCTCGCCGCGCAGGGCACCGTGCCGGCCATCCAGCTCGCGCACGCCGGACGCAAGGCCGCGACCGACCGGCCATGGAAGGGCGGGGCTCCGCTCGGACCGGACGACCGCGCCTGGCAGCCGGTCGCACCCACCGCGGTCGCCTTCGACGAGCGCCACCAGGTGCCGGACGAGCTGAGCACGGAGCAGATCCGGGAGATCGTCGGCCAGTTCCGCGCCGCCGCCCGCAGGGCGCTCGCGGCCGGTTTCGAGATCGCAGAGATCCACGGCGCCCACGGCTACCTGATCAACGAGTTCCTCTCCCCGCATTCCAACCACCGCACCGACGCCTACGGAGGTTCGTACGAGAACCGGACGCGGTTCGCGTTCGAGGTGGTGGACGCCGTGCGCGAGGAGTGGCCGGACGACAAGCCGCTGTTCTTCCGCGTCTCCGCCACGGACTGGCTGGACGCGGACGGCTGGACCCCGGACGACACCGTCCGCCTCGCCGCCGACCTGCACGCCCGCGGCATCGACCTGCTCGACGTCTCCACCGGCGGCAACGCCCCCGGCGTCCGCATCCCGACCGGCCCCGGCTACCAGGTGCCGTTCGCCGCGCGGGTGCGCCAGGAGACCCCGATGCCCGTCGCCGCCGTGGGTCTGATCACGGACGCCGAGCAGGCGGAGAAGACTCTCGCCAACGGCGAGGCCGACGCGGTACTGCTCGGCCGTGAGCTGCTGCGCAACCCCTCCTGGGCCCGGCAGGCCGCCCGCGAGCTGGACGCGCGGGTCCGCGTGCCGGACCAGTACCACCGCTCCGTCTGACCTGCCCACCGCCCACACCCTCGCACCGGCGGCCCGGACACCTCTCACAGGTTCCCGGGGCGCCGGCGTCCGTCGGGGGCGTCCCTGGTGGCGTCCCCTACGGCTGCCGGCCGCCATACGTCCGGCCGCGTGCGGTCAGACCCCGCCCACCAGCGAACGCACCTCGCCCTCCAGCTCCCGCCGGTAGTCCGCGTACGCCGCCCGCAGCTCGTCGCCGGGCCAGTCCGGGGGCAGCAGGAGCGCGGGCAGCACGGGGTCGGCGAGGAGATGGCGCACCACGGCCGCGAACAGGGTCAGCCGCTCGGCCGGACGCCCGGCGCGCCCGACGTGCCCGAGCAGCGCACGCGCCGCGTCCGACCAGGCGTCCAAGGGCCAGAGGAGCGCGGCGAGTTCGGCGGCGGGCCGTGCGGGGCGGGTGGTGCCGCGTTCGGCCACCTCGTCCAGTCCGGCGGGGAGCGGGCGGTCCAGGTTGGCGGGGCGCAGCCATACCCCCTCGCGCAGCTCGGCGAGGCGCAGACCGGTCAGCCTGGTGCGCAGCTCCGCCCGTTCGGCGGGGCCTCGCCCGGTCGCGGTGACGACCACCAGCTCCCAGTCCCCTCCCCACGCGCGCGTACGCGGCCGTACGGACTCGTCCTGGCGGCGCTGGCGCTCCAGCAGCCGGCTGCTCAGGCGGTAGCCGATCTCGGTGCGCCGCAGGTCACCGGCGGCCACCATCCGGCTGAGCGCCGCCCGCAGCGTCGAACCGCCGACATCGAAGCCCTCCACCAGCCGTCCGAGCTCGCGCGCCGGAAGCTCGGGCGGGTGCGTGCCCAGCAGCAGACTGAGGATCACCGACCGCGCGGAGAGCGGGCGCAGCGGCGCTTCTTCCGGTGCCGGCTCCACCGGGTCGTCGGTCCCCATGGAGCCGTACTTTAGGCCCCCCATCGCGCCAGGTTTCCGCCAGGTGAGGCCACACGCCCTCGGCCGGGACGGCGCGGTGGAGGCGCTGACCGAGCGCGGGCGGCGCCTGCGGCAGCGGACCGCCGAGGACGAGGGGAAGCTCGCGGACGCCCTCGCGGCGCGTGTCCCCCTCATGTACGTCGTCGAAGCCGAGTACGCGTTGAGCCTCGCACGCGCCGAGACCGCGTGGGTCGACTCGGTGATCGAGGAGCTGCGGAGCGGGGCGCTGTCATGGCCCACGAGGGCCGGGCCGCCCGACTATCCGGACCGTGTGGCGGCGGCCCTGGACCGCCTTCAGGGGTGGCCGGAGCGGCCGTTCCTGGTCCACGCGTACACCGGGTTCGGCGACGCCACCCGCCTCGGCGGGCCGCACGCGACGGCAGCGTCGGACGACGTGGCACGGTACGCCGTACAGGGCGCTGATCGACCGGCACGGCTGAGGGGGACGTGCGCTGACGTGTTGATGTGTTGCACTATTGATGCGCTCGCGGGAATAGTGCAACACTCAGCCATGACCCTCACACGCGCGGACGAGCCGCAGCAGGCCCCCTTCGGACTCGACGTCACCGGCGGAGCCACGCACGACGTCACCAACCAGCCTCCTCCCCCGGCCCCCTACGATGCGTCCGACGACGCCGCCCTGCTGGAGGGACTGCGCCGGGAGGGGGCCGGCTGGGCGGAGGAGGACCTGCGCCGCCTCGGACGACTCGCGGGCACCGAGGAGGCCCAGGAGTGGGCCGACCAGGCCAACCGTCACGAGCCCGAGCTGCGCACGCACGACCGGTACGGGCACCGCGTCGACGAGGTCGACTTCCACCCGAGCTGGCACCACCTGATGCGGACGGCCGTCATCGAAGGACTGGCCGGCTCCCCCTGGGCGGACGACCGCCCCGGCGCGCACGTGGCCCGCACGGCGGGCGGACTGGTGTGGGGTCACACCGACGCGGGACACGGCTGCCCCACGTCCATGACGTACGCGGCGGTCCCCGCCCTGCGCCGGCAGCCCGAGCTGGCGAAGATCTACGAGCCGCTGCTGACGAGCCGTGAGTACGACCCGGGGCTGCGCGTGCCGGCCGAGAAGCGCGGACTGCTGGCCGGCATGGGCATGACCGAGAAGCAGGGCGGCTCCGACGTCCGGACCAACACCACCGCCGCCACGCCGACCACCGAGCCCGGCGTCTACACCCTGCGCGGCCACAAGTGGTTCACCTCGGCACCGATGTGCGACGTCTTCCTGGTGCTGGCCCAGGCCCCGGGAGGGCTGTCCTGCTTCCTGGTGCCCCGGGTGCTGCCCGACGGCACCCGCAACACCTTCCGCATCCAGCGTCTCAAGGAGAAGCTGGGCAACCGCTCCAACGCCTCCTCCGAGCCCGAGTTCGACGGCACCGTCGCCTGGCTGGTCGGGCCCGAGGGCCAGGGCGTGAAGACCATCGTCGAGATGGTCAACTGCACCCGGCTGGACTGCGTGATGATGTCGGCCGCCCTGATGCGCAAGACGCTCGTCGAGGCGGGCCACCACGCGCGGCACCGCTCCGCCTTCGGTGCGCGTCTGCTGGACCAGCCGCTGATGCGCAACGTGCTGGCCGATCTCGCGCTGGAGTCCGAGGCCGCCACCACCCTCACCCTGCGGCTGGCCGGCGCGGCGGACCGCGCGGTGCGCGGGGACAAGAAGGAGGCCGCGTTCCGGCGCATAGCGACGGCCGTCGGCAAATACTGGGTCACCAAGCGGGGCCCGGCCTTCACCGCCGAGGCGCTGGAGTGCCTCGGCGGCAACGGGTACGTCGAGGAGTCGGGCATGCCCCGGCACTACCGCGAGGCCCCGCTGCTGTCGATCTGGGAGGGCTCGGGCAACGTCAACGCCCTCGACGTGCTGCGGGCGGTCGGCCGTGACCCGGCGACCGCCCAGGCGCTGTTCGACGAACTGGCTCTCACCCATGGCGCGGACGCCCGGCTGGACGCGGCCGTGGCCGGTCTGAAGGACCAGCTGGGCGAGCAGTCGCAAGTGACGGCCCGGCGGCTGGTGGAGCGGATGGCGCTGACGCTGCAGGCGTCCCTGCTGGTGCGGCACGCACCGGCCGCGGTGGCGGACGCCTTCTGCGCCACCCGGCTCGGCGGCGACTGGGGGCACGCCTTCGGGACGCTGCCGGCGGGGGCCGGTCTGGACGCGATCGTGGGGCGGGCGCTGCCGGGGCTGGTGTGAGCCGGGGGGCGGGGCGGGGCCGAGCCCCGGTCGGGACGGGCTGAGCCGGGTCGGGTCCGGTCGCCGTGCGGGCGGGTCGTCGCGCCTTCGGCGTTCGGCCGCCTCACCGCTGTGACCTGCGGTGAGGGCGCGTCCGGGGGTCACTGTCAGTGGTGGGGTGCACACTGACCGGTGTCCTGATCGAGGACGTCGAAGGCGACGTCACGGAGGTGATCGGCATGACCGAGGTACTGCTGGCCGTGGGCACCCGCAAGGGCCTGTTCATCGGGCGCCGGCGAGGCGGCTCCTGGGAGTTCGACGAGTCCCCCTACTTCAACGCGCAGGCCGTGTACTCGGTCGCGATCGACACGCGGGGGCCGAACCCCCGACTGCTCGCGGGCGGGGACAGCGCGCACTGGGGACCGTCGGTGTTCCACTCGGACGACCTGGGCCGCAGCTGGACCGAACCGGCCCGCCCCGCCGTCAAGTTCCCACCGGACACGGGCGCTTCGCTGGAGCGGGTCTGGCAGCTGCACCCGGCCGCCGCCGAGCCGGACGTGGTGTACGCGGGGACGGAACCGGCCGCGCTGTACCGCTCGGAGGACCGCGGGGAGTCCTTCGAGCTGGTCCGGCCGCTGTGGGAGCACCCCACCCGCTCCAAGTGGGTGCCGGGCGGCGGCGGTGAGGGCCTGCACACGGTGCTGACCGACGCGCGTGACCCGCGGGCGGTGACGGTCGCCGTCTCCACGGCGGGCGTGTTCCGCACCCAGGACGGCGGCGCGAGCTGGACCCCGTCCAACTCGGGGGTGTCCGCGGTGTTCCTGCCGGACCCGGACGCGGAGTTCGGGCAGTGCGTGCACAAGGTCGCCCGGGACGCGGCGGACCCGGACCGGCTGTATCTGCAGAACCACTGGGGGGTCTACCGCAGCGACGACGCGGGCGGGAAGTGGACGGACATCGGCGAGGGACTGCCGTCGACCTTCGGGTTCGCCATGGTGGCCCACCCGCGTCGCGGCGGCACCGCCTACGTGTTCCCCATCAACGCCGACGCCGACCGGGTGCCGGCCGGCCGACGATGCCGCGTCTACCGTACGGCGGACGCCGGGGGCAGTTGGGAGCCGCTGTCGGCGGGGCTGCCGCAGGAGGACCACTACGGCACGGTGCTGCGCGACGCGATGTGCAGCGACGACGCCGACCCGGCGGGCGTCTACTTCGGCAACCGCAACGGCGAGGTGTTCGCGTCCGCCGACGACGGGGACAGCTGGCGCCAGTTGGCCTCCCACCTGCCGGACGTGCTGTGCGTGCGGGCCGCGGTCGTCGGGTGAGGTACGTGCGGATACCGCCAGGTCCGGGCCACGGGTTGATCTCCGCCGACGTCACGGCAGTAGGGTGACGCCCGTGGCACCACGACCCTTGAACGAGATTGTCGAAGCGGGCTGGGCGCAGGCCCTCGAACCGGTGGCGGGACGGATCGCCGCGATGGGGGACTTCCTCCGCGCGGAGATCGCCGCGGGACGTACCTACCTCCCTGCGGGGGCGAACGTTCTGCGGGCCTTCCAGCAGCCCTTCGACGAGGTACGCGTCCTGATCGTCGGGCAGGACCCGTACCCCACCCCGGGGCACGCGGTGGGCCTCAGTTTCTCCGTCGCACCCGACGTACGCCCCCTGCCCGGCAGCCTGATCAACATCTTCCGCGAACTGAACGACGACCTGGGCCTGCCCCAGCCGTCGAGCGGCGACCTCACCCCGTGGACCGAGCAGGGCGTGCTGCTGCTCAACAGGGCGCTGACGACGGCCCCGCGCAAGCCCGGCGCCCACCGTGGCAAGGGCTGGGAGGAGGTCACCGAGCAGGCGATACGCGCGCTGGCGGCACGGGGCAAGCCCCTGGTCTCCATCCTGTGGGGGCGTGACGCCCGCAACTGCCGCCCGATGCTGGGTGACCTGCCCGCCGTGGAGTCGGCGCACCCGTCGCCGATGTCCGCGGACCGCGGGTTCTTCGGCTCACGCCCGTTCAGCCGGGCCAACGACCTGTTGGTCCGTCAGGGCGGGCAGCCGGTGGACTGGCGCCTGCCGTGACCGCGGCGGGGTACCTCGCCGTGGACTCCGGCGGCTCGGGCCTGCGGGCCGTCGTCGGAGTGCGCGGGCGCGGTCCGCTGGCCCGGGCGTCCTCGGACGTGCCGGTGCGCACCGGTGACCGGGGTCTCGACCCCGGTCACTTCATGGGGCAACTGGTGCCGATGGCGCGGGCGTTGTGCGCCGAGGCGGGGCTGGAGCGGCTGGACACGGCCGCGATCGGCGCGGCGGGGATGGCCAGCCTGGGTGACGCGCTGCGCGCGGAGTTGCCGGGCGGGCTGGCCCGCGAACTGGGCGTCGGCCGCGTGGCGTTGGCCGCCGACGCGGTGACGGCGTACGTGGGTGCGCTCGGGCCCCGGCCCGGTGCGGTGATCGCGGCGGGTACGGGCCTGATCGCGGTCGGCACCGATCTGGCCGGCTGGCGGCGGGCGGACGGCTGGGGTCATCTGCTCGGCGACTGCGGCGGCGGTGCGTGGATCGGGCGGGCGGGTCTGGAGGCCGCGCTGCGCGCGCACGACGGACGGGACGGGGGCTCCGCGCGGCTGCTGGCGGCCGCCGAGGAGCTGTTCGGGCCGGTGACCGGGCTGCCCGGCCAGGTGTATCCGCGGGACGACAGGGCGGCCGTGCTCGCCTCGTTCGCCCCGCGCGTGGGCGCGTGCGCGGTGGACGGGGACCCGGTGGCCGCGGACGTCCTGCGGGAGGCGGCCCGTCACATGGCCGATTCCGCCGCGGCCGTGTGCCCCGCCGAGGGTGAGCGTGTGGTCGGGTGCACCGGCGGTCTGTTCGGGCTGGGTGATGCGCTTCTGGGGCCGCTGGACGAGCGGTTGGCGGAGCGGCTGCCCGGGGTGCGCCGGGTCGACGCGGAGGGGGATCCGCTGCACGGCGCGGTGCGGATCGCCGAGGACCTCGCCGCAGGTCACCTGACTCTTCCGCGTGACGAGAAGATGCTGTGTGTGACCGGCGCGGGAGTCGAGGAGATCACCCGCACAGCCGACACCCGTACGTAACTCATCCGACAAAACCGGACGGATACCGCTCACCTGCACCCTCCCCGAACAGGGGAGCCCGGGAAGCCACTAACATGCCGCAACATGAGCACCCCCACTGGGCCCGCGTCCGGCCTGCCCGTACGAATGCCGCGCCCCCGCCAGCCCGGACGGCACCGCCGTCCCGAACCTCTGGTGGCTCCCGAGGACGCGCCCGCGCTCGTCCTCGCCGTGCCGGGTACGCCCAGTAGTGCCACCCGCTCGCTCGCCGACGAGGTCGTGAGCATCGCACGTTCCGAGCTGCCCGGTCTCGACGCCCGGATCGGCCACCTCGACGGCGGCGACGAGGAGTACCCCTCGCTGACGTCCGTCCTCGCGCGCGCGGCCGAGGAGCGCACCGCCCGTTACGAGCAGGCGCGCGCCGCCGGCTCGGACGTCAAGGAGCCCGACGGCCCGGTCGCCGTCGTCGTCCCGCTGCTCGCCGGCCCGGACAGCGCGCTGCTGCGCCGGATCCGTCAGGCCGTGATGGACAGCCGGGTCGCCGCCGAGCTGACCGATGTGCTGGGGCCGCACCCGCTGCTCGCCGAGGCGCTGCACGTGCGGCTGTCCGAGGCGGGTCTGGCGCGTGCCGACCGCGCCCGGCTGTTCACCGTGGCGACCGCCGCGGACGGCATCATCCTCGCGTCCGTGGGCGGCGACGAGGCGGTGCAGGCGGCCGGTATCACCGGCATGCTGCTCGCCGCGCGCCTCGCCGTGCCGGTGATGGCCGCGGCCCTCGACCAGGAGGGCTCCATCGCCTCCGTGGCCGAGCAGCTGCGCAACGCCGGTTCGCAGCAGCTGGCGCTGGCGCCGTACCTGATCGGCCCGGAGATCGACGCCTCGCTGGTCGAGGAGGCCGCGAGGGAGGCGGGCTGCCCCGCGTCCGAGGCGCTGGGCCCGTACCCGGCGATCGGCAAGCTGGCTCTCGCCAAGTACACGACCGCTCTGGGCATCGCCCCGCAGCAGGCCCAGAGCACGCCGGCCCGCTGACGCCACAGTTATTCCGCAGGACGCCGAGAGGGCCCGCTCCGATCAACCGGAGCGGGCCCTTCGACGTACACGGCGCACGCGGCCGGCCGGCCGCGCTCAGCCGCGGCACGGCACGCCCGACGGCCGGACCCCGTCATGCGGTCGCCCCGCCGGCCCTGGGCGGTACGGGCCTCGTCGGCACGGGGCCGGCTCATGGCCGGGCAGGCCTGTCCCGGAGAGCCGGTGCCGCAGGCGCACGTGTCCGGACTGCGCGCGCCACCGGGCAGAAGGCGGCGTCGGCGGGTCGCGGACGCGTCGGACCGTCTGGCGCCGCACGGCCGCGCCGGCACCCCACTGAAGCGGTCGCCCGGCTGTCACCGTGACGAGCGCGTGGGCCGACGGCAGTGCACAGGGGCGAGGCTCGACCGAGCGCTCGGTTGCGCCCGCCGTCCGCGACGCAAGCCCGAGTCCGGCGCGCCCCAGGTCTGCGAGCCGAGCCGGGTGCGGCGCCCGAGGTGGGCCGCATCGGGCTGCACGCCGGCGGCCACCGGCGTGCGGCCCATGGAAGCGGGCCGGTGGGGCGGGCGGGTCAGGTGCCTACGAGAGGGGAGCCCGGTGGGGTGCGGAGGGGGGTGGAGAGTTCGGCGAGGGCGCGTTCCAGGCTGTGGAGGTGCGCCAGGGCCGGTTCCGTCGCGGGCGGTGCCGTGCGGATTTCGATGTCCCGGCCGCCCGTGAGGGCCTCGACGGCCGCCTCCACGCGCCAGCAGGCCGCGGCCAGGCGGGCGTCGTGCGAGGCCTCCGGGTCGGCGGCCACCGCGACGAGGCCGCGGATCTCCCGGGCGCAGTCGTCGAGCAGCGCGAGCACCCGGCGCGCCCGCCGCTTGCGGCCGAGCATGGGGTTGAGCGGGTGCACGAGCGGCGCCACCGACAGGCGTACCCGGGCGAGGAGCTGCTCCAGCTCCGTGACCGTGGGCGCCGGGTCGCCGTCCGGTGCCCCGGCCAGGCGTGCGGCCGTCTGCGCGGTGCAGGCGCGGACGCAGCGCAGGGCCCGCTGGATCCAGGCGTCGGTGACGCTGTGGGTGGACACCGGCAGCACGAACACCACCGCCAGGGCGGCGCCCAGCGCACCCACGCCGGTCTCCACCATCCGCAGGCCCAGCAGAGCCGGCGTGAGCACGCCGAGGAGGCCGTAGAGCATGGCGGCGAGCACCGTCACCCAGAGCATCATCCAGGTGTACGAGACGGCCGCCGTGTAGAAGATGCCGAAGACGGAGACGGCGACGACCAGGGCCGTGACCGGTCCGTCGCCGTGCGCGGGAACGGCGACGAGCAGCGCGAGCCCGGCGCCGACGACCGTGCCCAGCACCCGGCGGAAGCCGCGCACCAGGGTTTCGCCGCGCGAGGTGGTGTTGACGAAGACCCACCATGTGGCGCCGACCGCCCAGTACCAGCGCTCCCCGGAGACCAGCTGGCCGACGAGCAGGGCGAAGCCGGAGCCGGCGGTCGCCTGGACCGCCTGACGGGTGGTGACGCGGGCCAGGCCCGTGCCGCCGGGCGGTGCCGGCACGACCGCCGGGGGGAGCCGGCGCTCGTAGCACCACAGCCCGAACCGCACCGCCGCCGCGGTCCCCACGGACAGCAGCACGGAGACGCACAGCTCCGGCAGCTGGGCGGTGTCGGGGTGCAGGAACTGGGCCGCGAAGTAGGTCATGAAGGCGAAGACGCCGAGGCTGTGCCCGCGGGGGCCCCAGCGCCTGGCGTACACGCCCAGCCCGACCACGGCGAGGAAGGCGAGGTCGCGGGCGACCGGCTGGTCCTGGAGCAGCGCGGCGGCGGCGAGCACCGGCAGGCCGGCGGCGGGCAGCAGCACCGTGGTGACGGCCTGCCCGCGGACGGTCGCGTCGGTGACGGTGAACAAGGCGAGGAGCGCGGCGAGCCCGCCGGTGATCGTGCCGGTGAGCGAGTGCCCGGCGAGGCCGCAGACGACGACGGCCAGCCCGATGCCGACCACGGCCCGCGCCGCGAATCGCAGCCGGATCCGGCCCGGATCCGGAGCCATGAACACCTTCTTCAGCACCTACCGCCCCCTGGGAGTTCGCACGACATGTGTCGTGGCACGAAAAAGGCGCCGCGGGTCCGCAGCGCCATCGACACACCCATATCAGCATCCTTGCCGCCACTGGCTCAACCGACTCCCGAAGCGCTGGGCCGTTGGTACAGTCGTTTCGGCATCTCGACGGCATCCCCGTGCCAATGGCCGATATGGAGCGACGACCGCGTGGCCGTGGACGAACTGGACACCCGCATCCTGCGGCTGCTGCTGGAGCAGCCGCGCACCAGCGTGCGCGAGTACGCCCGGATTTTGGGCGTCGCGCGCGGCACGCTCCAGGCGCGGCTGGACCGCATGGAGCGCGAGGGCGTGATCACCGGCACCGGCCCGGCCCTCTCCCCCGCCGCGCTGGGCCACCCCGTGCTGGCGTTCGTGCACATCGAGGTCACCCAGGGGCACCTCGACGAGGTGGGGGACGCGCTGGCCGCCGTGCCGGAGATCGTGGAGGCGTTCTCGATCACGGGCGGCGGCGACCTGCTGACGCGGGTGGTGGCCCGCGACAACGCCCACCTGGAGGACGTGATCCAGAAGCTGATCGGACTGCCCGGTGTGGTCCGCACCCGCAGCGAGGTGGCACTGCGGGAACGTGTCCCGCACCGGCTGCTGCCGCTGGTGGAGTCGATCGGCCGGACGGCACGGAAGTAGCCCCTGCCATGCTGGACCCATGAGCGCACCCGGCACCCTCGCGGTCGTCTTCGATCTCGACGGAACACTCGTGGACAGCGAGCCGAACTACTTCGAAGCGGGCCGCCGGACGCTCGCCGAGTACGGCGTCCCGGACTTCTCCTGGGCGGAGCACGAGCGCTACGTCGGCATCAGCACCCGCGAGACGATCACGGACTGGCGCGGCCGGTACGGACTGTCCGCGACGGTGGACGAGCTGGTCGCGGTGAAGAACCGCCACTACCTCGAACTGGCCCGCACGAAGACGGATGTGTTCCCGCAGATGCGTACCTTCGTGGAGCGGCTGGCGGGCGAGGGCGTCCGGCTGGCCGTGGCGTCGGGTTCGTCGGCCGAGGCGATCGACGCGATCCTCTCCGGCACCGGCCTGGACGCGTATCTGCGCACCGTCGTGTCGGCCGACGAGGTCCCCCACGGCAAACCGGCCCCGGACGTCTTCCTGGAGGCGGCGCGCAGGCTCGGCGCGCAGCCCGCGGACTGCGTGGTGGTCGAGGACGCGGCCCCGGGTGCGGCGGCGGCGCACGCGGCCGGGATGCGCTGCATCGCCGTCCCCTACGTCGCCGCGCAGGCCGACGCCCCCGAGTTCGCCACGGCCGGTCTGCTCCTGCGCGGCGGTCAGGCCGAGTTCACGGCGCGGGCCGCGCTCGACTGGCTGGCCGCCTCGGACCGACGCCCCTGACGCGTCCAGGCGGCGCCCCGGCCGCCTCGCTCCGATGCGGCCGAAAATTCTTTCCGGAACGGTGATTGTTACGCGCTCTCCGTCCGTACTTCCTGGTGTTGGGCCGTTCTTATCCCAGGAGGCACGATGCGCATCTCGCGCAGCACGGCAGGAACCGCGTTCGTGGGCGGAGCCATGATCCTCACCCTCACCGCGCTGGCCTATCCCACCATGCTGGGCGTACAGACCACTTCCTCCAAGCCGGACCGGGTGGTCGCCAACACCAACTACGGCCCGCTGACCGAGGCGGACCGCGACTTCGTGGTGAAGGTGCGTGCGGCCGGGCTGTGGGAGCACCCCCTGGGGCTGCTGGCGATGGAGCGGGGTACGACGCCCGAGATGAAGGAGGCGGGCGAGCACCTGGTCGTCGGCCACGGCCGGCTGGACGCCAGTTGCCGCAGGATCTCCCTGGAGCTCGGTATCACGCTGCCGAACCAGGCGTCACCGCAGCAGCAGGGCTTCGTGGAGACCGTCAAGGCCACGAACGGCAAGGAGTTCGACTCCACGGCGGTCAACATCATGCGGGTGACCCACGGGCAGATCTTCCCCGCCATCGCCAACATCCGGGCCAACACCCGCAACACGCTGATCCGGCAGCTCGCGGACCAGGCCAACGACACCGTGCTCGACCACATCACGGTGCTGGAGAAGACGGGGCTGGTCAATCACGAGCAGGTCAACTTCCAGCAGACCAGCCCGCCGAAGCTGCCCCGCGAGCAGGTGACGCCGCCGGCGCCGCAGGCGGGCGCGCCGGTGCTGTCCCTGCCGATTCCCAAGGAGCTGGAGGACCTCAACACGGCCTCCCCGGCGCCGTCACCGTCCCCGACGGTGCGGTAGGGCGGTCGCGGGCCGCGGTCAGGACCTGCGGCGGGGCTTGCCCCGTCGCGGGTTCTTCGCCGTGCCGCCGGTTCCCGCCCGGCGGCCCCGTCCGCCGGCTCCGGCGGGCGGCTGCCGGCGACGGCCTTCGCCGCCCCGGTCGGCGCCCTCGCGCTTCTTCTCCGGCGCCGGCTGCGGCCGGCGTCCGCGGGTGCTGTTGACGGTCCGGCCGCGCACGATGCCGATGAAGTCCTCCACCAGGTCGGTGGTCTCCCCCTCGGGCCAGGAGAGCGCCACGCTCGACGCGGGAGCCTCCTCCAGCGGGCGGTGGGCGAGGTCCTTGCGGTGGTGCAGCCGGGCCAGAGACAGCGGCACGACGAGCACGCCGATCCCGGCCGCGACCAGCTCGATCGCGTCGGCCGTGGTGGCGGGGCGCTCCAGGGCGGGCCGCCCCGGCAGGGTCTCCCAGCCGAGCACGTCGTCCAGCGGGTGCAGCACGATGTCGTCCGCGAGGTCCTCCAGGGTCACCGAGTCGGCCGCGGTGACCAGGTGGTCCTTGGGGACCACCACCACCGTCTGCTCGGTGTAGAGGGGGATGGCGCTGAGTACGGTCCGGTCGACGGGGAGCCGGACGAGGCCCGCGTCGGCGCCGCCGTCCAGCAGCAACCCCTGCGCCGTGCCGACGGGCACCTGGGTGAGGGTCAGCGGGACGTCGGGCTGCCGCTCGTTCCAGACGCGCACCCATTTGTCGGGCATCACACCGGGTACGTACACGAGCCGGAACGAGGGGGGCACTTCCGAGCCTGTCACCTGGCCAGGTTACCGGCCGTGGTCGGCGGCCGTGCACATGCTCGATACCCTGGACGCCATGACGCAGCACCAGAGCACCCAGACGATGAAGCCCGCGACGGCGGCGAAGAAGCTGGGTGTGTACCTCGAGGCCACCCCCGCCGAGTTCCAGGAGGGTGTCGTCTCACGCGCGGAACTCAACGCGCTCCAGACCGATCCGCCACAGTGGCTGCGCGACCTCCGGCGTGACGGTCCGCACCCGCGCCCCGTGGTCGCGGCCAAGCTGGGCGTCTCCATCTCCGGTCTGGCGCGCGGCGGCGTGACCGAGCCGCTGACCACCGAGCAGATCGAGGCGCTGAAGTCGGAGGGCCCCGAGTGGCTGGAGCGTGAGCGCGCCACCCAGGCCGAGGTCCGCAAGGAGACGGCCCGGCTCAAGAAGCGCGACGCGGAGCGCGCGGAGCAGGACGACTGACGTCCCGCCGAGACCCTCGGACACCCCCGGCTGCCGGTCCCCGGTTCCGGGGGTGTTCCCGTCTCGCCCTGGATGGCCGCCCGCGTGCCCGCCGGAAACGTCGATCCGCCCCACCCCTTCCGATGGATAGAAATATCTACGAACATATGGCGCTACCGCACGCGCCCGGAGCGGCGCGGCCGACCGTGCCCGGGGTGGGACATGCACAGCGTCAGGTGGAAACAGGCCGTCGAGTGGCTGGCCGCGGCCGCCACGGACCCGCAGGAATGCAAGCGCCAGTGGGACCGCGGCCAGGGGACGGCGCTGCTCGCGGCGGGCCGCTACTGGGACGTGCTGAGCGTGCCCGACCGTCTCGGGCTGCTGGCCCTGGACCTGCTGTGGCAGGATCCGCTCGAGCTGCCCGGCCCCACGCTGGTGGACGTCACGGCACGCCGCGTGGGGTTCTTCCTGCCGCCCGACCCCGGGAGCGAGTGGGTGGGGTTCGGCGTGCGGCACGTGAGCCGGGGCTCGTGGGTGGCCGTACCGCCTCCCTACCGGCCCGCCGGGCGCCTCGAGTGGCTGGTCCCGCCGGACGGCAACGGCACCCTGCACGCGGCGGAGCCGCTGGAGCGGGCGCTGCGCCGGGCGACCGGTACGCTCGCGGTGCTCGCCCCGGTCAGCGCGGATCCGGCGGTGGCGGACCGCTGGTGAGGTCGGGCCGCGGCCCCTCTTCCCCGGGGACCTCCGGGGACAGCAGCGGGACGGGGATACGGAACGGCACGGCGGGCACAGGAGCGCGGTCGCCCGGGGTCGCGGCGGCGAACGAGGCCCACAGCCCGTCCCGGTGCCCCGGGACCGTGTGGCCTTTCGCCCGCCACTCCGCGACGAGTTCCGCGTAGATCGGTGTGTTCGCCACGTGACCGCCGGTCAGTCGCGCGTACGGCCGGGTACGGCTCACGGCGTCGTGCCCGAGAAGGCGCCGCGCCGTCTCAGTGCTGTCCATGCAGGAGCAACGCGCTGCCGTGCGCCGGTGGTACGCCGTGGGCTCCACCTCCGCCCGTGCGGGTGACACCGTCACCCGTGCGGCCGTACGTGCCGTGGCGGGCCCGCGCAGGGGTCCGCCGGGCGGGGTTTGACCCTCGACCTTGTCGAGGCAGCAGGGTCCGGGTGTGGAGAGCGAGATGCGCAGTATTGGTGAGATGGCCCGCGACAGCGGGCTGGGCGTCAGCGCCCTGCGGTTCTACGACCGTGCCGGTGTCCTGGTGCCCGACCGGGTCGACCCGGTCACGGGCTACCGCTGGTACGCGCCGGAGCAGCTCGACGAGGCACGGGTGCTGACCCGGTTGCGCCGGGCCGGCATGCCGCTGGCGGACATCCGGCTGGTCCTGGCCGGCTGGACGGCCGCCGACACCGATCTCGTACGACAGCTGCTGGAGGCGCATCTGCGCCGGCTGGAGGACGGGCTGTCGTCCGCCCGCGCCGAGTTCTCCGCGCTCCGAGCCCTACTCGACGACAGGGAGAACCCCATGACCTCACCCCACGCCGGCACCACCGTCCGGCTGTCCGTCTCCGGCCGGGGGCTGGCCGCCGCGCTGGACACGGTCCGCTTCGCGGCGGGCACCGACCCGGAGCTGCCGGTGCTCGCCGGCGTCCATCTCGACATGGCGGGTGACGCCCTGAGCGTGGTGGCGACGGACCGGTACCGGATGGCCGTGGCCCGCACCGTCACCGAGGGACATCGAGGAGAGCGGGTGCGGGTGACCGTGCCGCTTCCCCTCGTCGACGCGATGCGGGCGCTGCTGGACGGCACGGACGAGGCCCACCTCGTACTGGACGGCGACCGCGTGGGTCTGGAGGCGGGCGACCGGCAGACCGGCGGCCGGTGTCTGGACCAGGACTTCCCCGACTACCGGCGCCTGGTGCGGTTGCCCGCCGGACGGCGTGCCGAGGTGGACGTGCCGGCCCTCACCGAGGCGGTGCGCACGGGTCCCGTCCGGCTGCACGAGCTTGAGGGGAACGCGGTGAGCCGTGAACTGACGGTGCTGGAGGTGGCGGACGACGGCCGGGTCACCCCGGTCCCGGAGGGGGCGGACGCCAAGGACCCCGTCGCCGTGAACCGGGCGTTCCTGCTGGACGCGCTGGCCGCGGGAGCCCGCGACCGGCTGGTCCTGGAGTTCGGCGCCCCCACGGCGCCGCTCGCGATCCGCCGGCCCGACGACGAGCACGCCTTCTCCCTGCTGATGCCGGTGCGTCTGGCCGACTGAGCCCCCGCGACGCGCGTCGGCCCGGGCAGTCCCCTCGCGGGGCTGTCCGGGCCGGCGGTGCGGGTGCCGTGCGGGATCAGCGGTCGCGGCCGCTGTCCTCCATCGGCTCCAGCGTCTCCGCAGCGGGAGTCGAGCGCTGGGCCAGCATGGCGTCGGGCGGGGTCGTGCCACGCCGGACCAGGCGCAGCGCGATCGGCTCGGTGTAGCGGGCGGTGAGCGGACCGAGCACGACCAGGACCAGGACGTACGCCGTGGCCAGCGGGCCGAGCTGGGGCTCGATGCCGGCGGTGACCGCGAGGCCGGCGATGACGATGGAGAACTCGCCGCGCGCCACCAGGGTGCCGCCCGCGCGCCAGCGGCCCTTCTGCGAGATGCCGGCCCGGCGGGCCGCCCAGTAGCCGGTGGCGATCTTCGTGAGCGCGGTGACCACGGCCAGGCCGAGCGCCGGGAGGATGACCGGCGGGATGGACTGCGGGTCGGTGTGCAGGCCGAAGAAGACGAAGAACACCGCGGCGAACAGGTCGCGCAGCGGCGCCAGCAGGTTGTGCGCGCCCTCGGCGACCTCACCGGACAGGGCGATGCCGACGAGGAACGCGCCCACGGCGGCCGACACCTGGAGCTGCTGGGCGAGACCGGCGACCAGCAGGGTCAGGCCGAGCACGACGAGCAGCAGTTTCTCGGGGTCGTCGCTGGAGACGAAGCGGGAGATCACGCGGCCGTAGCGGACGGCGACGAAGAGCACGAGCCCGGCGACGCCCAGCGCGATGGCGAGGGTGACGCTGCCCGCGGCGAGGCTGACGCCGGCCAGCAGCGCGGTGATGATCGGCAGGTAGACGGCCATCGCCAGGTCCTCGAGCACCAGGATGCTGAGGATGACCGGGGTCTCTCTGTTGCCGAGCCGGCCGAGGTCGCCGAGGACCTTGGCGATGACGCCGGACGAGGAGATCCAGGTGACGCCCGCCAACACCACGGCGGCTACCGGCCCCCAGCCCATGAGCAGGGCGAGGGCGGCGCCGGGCAGGGCGTTGAGCGTCATGTCGACGAGACCGGCGGGGTACTGCGTCTTGAGGTTGGAGACGAGGTCGGTGGCCGTGTACTCGAGGCCGAGCATGAGCAGCAGCAGGATGACGCCGATCTCGGCGCCGATCGCCACGAACTCCTCGCTGGCGCCGAGCGGCAGCAGACCGCCCTCGCCGAACGCGAGGCCGGCCAGCAGGTAGAGGGGGATGGGCGAGAACTGGAGGCGTCCGGCGAGGCGGCCGAGCAGCCCGAGGCCCAGGATGATCGCGCCGAACTCGATGAGAAAGATCGCGGAAGAGTGCACGCGCTCACTCCCGCCCGAGGATCTCGGCGGCGGCGTCGACGCCCTCGCGCGTGCCGATCACGATCAGGGTGTCCCCGCCGGCCAGCCGGAAGTCCGGCGGCGGGGAGGGGATGGCCTCCGCCCTGCGCAGCACGGCCACGATCGACACTCCCGTGTCGGTACGCATCCGGGTCTCGCCCAGCAGCCGCCCGTTCCAGTAGGAGACGGAGGACAGCTCGATACGCTCGGCGACCAGCCCCAGGTCCGTGGTGTGCAGCAGGTTCGGGCTGTGGTGGGCCGGCATCAGCGCGTCGATCAGCGCGGCCGACTCGGCGGTGCTCAGCCGCATCGAGCGGGCGCAGGCGTCCGGGTCGTCGGAGCGGTACACGTTGACCGTCCGGGCACCGTCGCGGTGCGCGATGACGGACAGGTGCTCGTGCTCACGCGTGGTGAGGTCGTATTTCACACCGATGCCCGGCAGCGGTGTCGCGCTCATCCGTGGAGCAGGCACAGCCCGTCCCCTTCCCGTTCTTCTCATGTCGTCCGACGCGTGGGGCTCAACCGACCGTCGCACGGCACCGGGTTGCGACCCTCACTGACGTAATGGTGCCATCCCGCCAATCGGCCGGAACATGGGTGTTGCCACGGATGGACAGCCCCGGGAGCCATGGCAAGAATCCCGAAGGATCTCGTGTTTCCCCAGGTCAGCGGAGCGCTCCGGACAATCAACCGGAAAACGGACGCGTACCGGGCGTCCGGCGGGGGTACTCGGTGGCACCTTCCGGGGACGGGAGTGTGTGGTGGACGACACGGTGATCGTCGGGGTGGACGGCTCGCCCTCCAGCCTCGACGCCGTCGACGTGGCGGCTGAGGAGGCACGGCTGCGCGGTGCGCGCCTGCGGATCGTGCACGCGTTCGCGCGCTCCCCAGACCTGGATCCGATGATCCACGGGGTACTGGCCGAGGCCGAGCAGCGGGTCCACGAGCACCATCCGGGAATGGAGGTCGTGCGCACGGTGGTGTCCGGTGAGGCGCTGACCGTGCTGCGGGCCGAGGCACGGCACGCGGTGCTGACCGTGCTGGGCAGGCGTGGCCGGAGCGCGTTCCGCGATCTGCTGCTGGGGTCGACGGCCCTGCAGATGGCGACGCACGCGCACGGTCCGGTGATGGTGGTGCGCGGGCGGCCCGAACCCCGGGGTCCGGTCCTGCTGGCCGTGGACGGCTCACCCGCCGGGAACGCCGCCGCGTCCTTCGCCTTCACGGAGGCGGAGCTGCGCGGGGCGCCGCTGACGGCGATGCACGTCTGGAACACCTGGACCGAGCCCACGCCGTACGAGAGCCCGGCCGATCCGCTGAGCGTGGTGGTGGACCTCCCCCAGCTCGAACGCCGGCACCGGCAGCTGCTGGAGGATGCGGTGAAGCCCTGGATGGACGCGCATCCTGGGGTCCTCGTCCAGCCGCGCCTCGAACGGGCCCTGGTGCGGCCCGCCCTGCTGGCGGCGACGCGCGAGGCGCAGCTGGTGGTGGTCGGGGCGCGCGGTCACGGCGGGGTCGCCGGGATGCTGCTCGGCTCGGTCAGCCAGGCTCTGCTGCACCATGCGGACTGCCCGGTCACCGTGGTGCGGTCCTTGGGCTGAGGCCTGGTCAGCCGAGGAAGCTGAGCCGGACCCTGCGGTCGGGGTTGTCGCTGTTGGTGTCGACCAGGCACACCGACTGCCAGGTGCCCAGTTCCAGGCGGCCGTTGATCACGGGGAGCGTCGCGTGTGGCGGGACGAAGGCGGGCAGGACGTGGTCGCGGCCGTGTCCGGGGCTGCCGTGCCGGTGCTGCCAGCGGTCGTCGGCGGGCAGCAGGGTGTGCAGGGCCGCCAGGAGGTCGTCGTCGCTGCCCGCGCCGGTCTCGATGATCGCGATGCCGGCGGTGGCGTGCGGGACGAAGACGTTGAGCAGGCCGTCCCGGCCGGCCGCGGCCTCCCGCAGGAAGGCCTCGCAGTCGCGGGTGATGTCGACGACCCGCTCGACGGAGCCGGTGGTGAGGGTCAGGACTCGGGTGGTGAAGGCATCGGACATGTGCTCCATCCTGGCGCACCGCCCATGCTTCCCGGCGGAGCACGCCCGGGAAGATCCACGACACCGGCCGTGTTGGTAGAAACGTGAACAACATGCGCGAGGTCGAGGTGGTCGTCACGGGCGCCGGTCAGGCCGGGCTGTCGAGCGCCTATCACCTGCGGCGGTCCGGCTTCGAGCCGGACCGCGACTTCGTGGTGCTGGACCACTCCCCCGGCCCCGGCGGGGCCTGGCAGTTCCGCTGGCCCTCTCTGACGTACGGCAAGGTGCACGGGATGCACGCGCTGCCCGGCATGGAACTCACCGACGCCGATCCGCTGCGGCCGTCCTCCGAGGTGATCAGCGCGTACTTCGACCGCTACGAGCGCACGTTCGACCTGCGGGTGCGCCGGCCCGTGGACGTGCTCACGGTGCGCGAGGGGTCCGGCGGCCGGCTGCTGGTGGAGACCTCGCACGGCTCCTGGACGACCCGGGCGCTGATCAACGCGACCGGCACCTGGGACCGCCCGTTCTGGCCCCGCTACCCGGGGCAGGAGACGTTCCGCGGACGGCAGTTGCACACCGCGCGGTACCCGGGGCCCGAGGCGTTCGCCGGACTGCGGGTGGTGGTGGTGGGCGGCGGCGCCTCCGGCACCCAGCACCTGCTGGAGATCGCCCCGTACGCGGCGGCCACCACCTGGGTGACCCGGCGGCCGCCGGTCTGGCGCGAGGAGCCCTTCGACGAGAACGCCGGCCGCGAGGCCGTGGCGCTCGTCGAGGAACGGGTACGGCGAGGGCTGCCGCCGCGCAGCGTCGTCTCCGTGACGGGGCTGCCGCTGAACGACGCCATTCGGCGGGGCCTGGCGGACGGCGTGCTCGACCGGCAGCCGATGTTCGACCGCATCGAGCCCGACGGCGTGGTGTGGGCGGATGGGCGCAGGGTGGCGGCGGACGTGATCCTGTGGGCGACCGGGTTCCGGCCCGCCGTCGACCATCTCGCCCCGCTGCGGCTGCGGGAGCCGGGCGGCGGGATCCGCGTGGAGGGCACCCGGGCGGTCGCCGACCCGCGGATCCATCTCGTCGGGTACGGACCCTCGGCCAGCACCATCGGCGCCAACCGCGCGGGACGCGCGGCGGTGCGGGAGATCAGGCGGCTGCTGGCCGAGGAGCCGGCCGCGGCGTGAGCGGCGGCTACGCCGGGGAGGGCTGCGCGGACTTCTCGGCGGACTTCTTCCGCTCGGCGTCGGCCTCGGCCACGTCGCGCTGGTGCTGGGCGAAGTCCGCGGTGAAGCGGGTGTCCCCCGGCCGAACCGTGACGAAGTACAGCCAGTCGCCCGGGGCGGGGGTGATGGCCGCGCGCACGGCATCCTCGCCCGGGTTGGCGATCGGGGTCGGCGGCAGCCCCATGCGCCGGTAGGAGTTGTAAGGGCTGTCGACCTCGGCGTCGGCGCGGGTGGTGCTCCCGGCGGCGCGGTTCAGGGCGTAGCCGACGGTGGAGTCCATCTGCAGCGGCATCCCGCGCTCCAGCCTGTTGAAGATCACCCGGGCCACCTTGCCCATGTCGGCCTTGGTGGCGGCCTCCGCCTGGACGATGCTGGCGACGGTGATTGCCTGGTAGACGTTCATCGCGTTGCGCTGCGCGCCGGCCGCGACGGGGGCGCCGTTGAACTCCTTGTTGGCGGTCTCGACCATGCGGGCCAGCAGCTTCTGCGGCGTGGTGTTGTCCGCGAGCGGATACGTGGCCGGGAAGAGGTACCCCTCGGGATTGCCGTCGGCCTCGTTCGGCAGCTTCAGGTCCGCCTTGGCGAGGGACTTCTTGGTGGTGCCGGCGGGCAGTTCGAGGGTCTTGTCGATGGCGGCGTAGACCTGACTCGCCCGCCATCCCGCGGGGACCACCAGGGTGGTCGGACGGGGCTCCTCGTCACCGTTCATGATCAGCAGCGGCACCGCCACGGCGGTGCCGGCCACGACGGCCCCGAGTGTCGCCAGGGCGAAACGGCCGCGTCGCGTCAGTCGGATCGATTTCCGTGACGGAGTGTTCGTCTGCATGCGGGCACGGTAACCCGCATACCGCCCCAAACCCGGCATATCTTCATCTTGTCGGCTCCAGTCGGGCGTCCCTGCGCACAAGGGCCGCGTAACGCCCGTCGCGCTCCAGCAGCTCCTCGTGGGTGCCCCGTTCGACCACGCGGCCGGAGTCGAGGACGGCGATCTGGTCGGCGCCGCGGACGGTGGACAGCCGGTGGGCGATGGTGATCGTGGTGCGGTCGGCCGACAGCGCGTCGATGGCCGCCTGCACCGCCGCCTCGGTACGGGTGTCCAGCGCGCTGGTGGCCTCGTCGAGCACCAGCACGGGAGGGTCGCGCAGGATGGTCCGGGCGATCGCCAGGCGCTGCTTCTCACCACCGGAGAAGCGGTGGCCGCGCTCGCCCACGACGGTGTCGTACCCGTCGGGAAGTGCGGCGATGTGGTCGTGGATCTGGGCGGCCTTCGCCGCCGCGTGCAGTTCCTCGTCGGTGGCGTCCGGCTTGGCGAAGCGCAGGTTGTCCGCGACCGTGGCATGGAAGAGGTACGTCTCCTGCGAGACGACGCCCACCGCGCGGGCCAGGGTGTCGAAGTCCAGGTCGCGGACGTCGACGCCGTCGAGGGTGACCCGGCCGCCCGTGACGTCGTACAGCCTCGGGACCAGGTGACCGAGGGTGGACTTGCCGGCGCCGGTCGGGCCGACGACGGCGAGGCTTCCGCCCGGCGGGACGGTGAGGTCGATGCCGTCGAGCACGGGGCCGCCCTTGCCGTCGTAGTCGAACGAGACCTTTTCGAAGCGGACCTCGCCCTTGACCCGGTCGAGGCGCACCGGGTCCGCGCGCTCGGTGATGTCGACGGGCAGGTCGAGGTACTCGAAGATGCGCTGGAAGAGGGCGAGCGAGGTCTGGATCTGCACGCCCGTGGACAGCAGACTCACCGCCGGGCGGAACAGGCCCTGCTGGAGCGAGACGAAGGCGACGATCGTGCCGATCGACACCCCGGGGCCTCCCGAGTGCAGGGCGAGGCCGGCCGTCCAGTAGATGACCGCGGGCATGGCGGCCATGACGATCGTGATGACCGCCATCCGCCAGCGGCCGGCCATGTTCGACCGCACCTCCAGGTCGACAAGGCGCTCGGACTCCTCCGCGAAGGCGGCGGTGAGGGAGTCGGAGCGGCCCATGGTGCGGCCGAGCAGGATGCCGCTGACAGAGAGCGACTCGGTGACCGTGGCCGCCATCGCGGCCATCTGCTTCTGGCGCCGGGTGGTGATCTTCCTGCGTTCGTTGCCGACGCGACGGCTGATCCACACGAAGACCGGCAGCAGGACCAGCGACACCACCGTCAGCCGCCAGTCGAGCGCGAGCATCGCCACCACGGTGGCGACCACGCTGGTGAGGTTGGAGACCAGGGAGGTCGCCGTCGAGGTGACGGTGGCCTGCATGCCGCCGATGTCGTTGGCGATGCGGGACTGGACCTCGCCGGTGCGGGTCCGGGTGAAGAAGGCGAGCGACATGCGCTGCAGCCGGCCGTAGACGGCGGTGCGCAGGTCGTGCATGACGCGCTGGCCCACGGTCGTCGAGATCAGGGTCTGCAGCACCCCGAACACACTGGTGAGCACCGCGCTGAGGATCATGCCGAGCGCGAGCAGGCTCAGCAGGCCGGTACGGCCCTGGGGCAGGGCCACGTCGAGGATCGCCTTCAGCAGGAAGGGTGTGGCGACGGAGACGAGCGAGGCCGCTCCGACGAGCAGTCCGACGATCGCGAGGCGGCCCCGGTAGGGGCGGAACAGTCTCAGGATGCGCCGCACCTGCCGGGGTTCCTTCTCGGCTCCGGCGGGTGGGGTCCAGGCGGGTACGTGGTCGGGGTGCATGGTCTCCTTCGGGCCGGATCCGGGGGCCGGGGCGGCCCCGCCGGTGGGCGGATTCTGCGAGGCGGACAGGGTCCTGGGAGCGGCCCGCGTCCAGTGTGCGGGCCGCGCTCTGGAAGCGGACCCTGCTCATTGTTACCTATATTCACAATGAACGATGTCCTGATATTGTTCCGGGCATGACCGCCCCCGACCCCGACGGCCTGCTGGCCGAGCAGTTGCTCCGGCTCACCCGCCGGGTGCACCGCATTCAAAAGCGGCATCTGGAGCGGCGCGAGCTCGGCATCACTCCTGCCCAGTCCCGGCTGCTGCGCACCCTCGCGCACTACGGGTCGCCGCCGCGCATGGCCGACCTCGCGGAGCGGCTGGAGGTGGTGCCCCGCGCCGTGACCAGCCTGGTCGACGGGCTGGAGGCGCACGGCAAGGTGCGGCGGGTCCCCGATCCGGCCAACCGGCGGGTGATCCGCATCGAGCTCACCGACGACGGACGCGCGGCGCTGCGGGAACTGCGCGCGGCGCGCCGGGCGGCGGCGGAGGAGATCCTCGCCCCGCTGGGCGAGCGGGAGCGGGAGCTGCTCGGCGAGCTGATGAACACCCTGGTGGACGGCCCGGCCGCGCCGCCCTGCGCGGAGGGGCCGGCGAGGGAGGCCGGCTGACGCCTGAGGGACGGGGGCCGCCGGTCGGCCCCGGGGTTCGCGGGCCGGGACCGGGGTTTGGGGGGACCGGGGTCCGAGGTTCAGGTCCGATCCCAGGGTTCATGGTCCGGGTCCTGGGTCCGGTCCGGGGTCCATGTCCGGGGCCCGGGGTCCATGTCCGGGGTCCTGTTCGCATCCGAGTTCGGGGCCCGGGGTCCGCGTCCGGGGTCCGCGGTTCGGGGCCCAAGGCCCGGGTTCGGGGTGCAGGGTTCGGGTCCGAGGTCCGGGGTCGGAGTTGAGGCCGGGCTCGGCTGCGGGCGGTGGCCGGGAAAAACCGGTTGCCCGGCGGTGGGCGACGGAGCCAACCTGTCACGGTTTGCTGCCGCCGTCCGCGGGCGGACCGCAGCCCCTGATCGAGCCCCTGGGACGCCATGCAGATCCAAGACCTTCCGTATGCCGATCCGGGCGTGCCCGACGCGCGCTCGGGCCCCCGATTCCTGCGGTGGCTCTTCCGCAACCAGCTGACCGGCCAGCTGAAGGCGCTGGCCTGGGGCCTGCTGCACTTCCTCTCCGTGGCCTCGCTGCCGTTCTGCATCGGTGTCGCCGTCCAGGCCGCGGTCGACCGCTCCGGCGGCCGGCTCGCGCTGGCCGGCGGCCTGATGGCGCTGGCCGGCGCGGGCGTCGCGGTCGGCGACACCTTCCTGCACCGCGCCGCCGTCACCAACTGGATCACCGCCGCCGCCCGGGTGCAGCAGCTGCTGGGCCGCAAGGCCGCCGTGCTGGGCTCCGTACTGACCCGGCGGGTGGCCGCGGGCGAGGTCGTCGCCGTCTCCACCGGTGACGTGGAGAAGATCGGCTGGTTCGTGGAGGCCGTGTCGCGGTTCACCGCCGCCGCGGTCACCATCGTCGTCGTCACCGTCGGCCTCCTCGTCTACGAGCCCGCCCTGGGTGTCGTCGTCGCCGCGGGACTGCCCGTGCTGGCGCTCGCGGTGCTGCCGCTGCTGCCCCGGGCCACCCGGCGCGCGGACGTCCAGCGCGAGAAGGCCGGGCGGGCCACCGAGCTCGCCTCGGACACCGTCGCCGGGCTGCGGGTGCTGCGCGGTATCGGCGGCGAGGACCTCTTCCTCGACCGGTACCGGCGCGCCTCGCAGGAGGTCCGCCACGCCGCCGTGCGCAGCGCGCGCATGTGGTCGCTGATCGCCGCCGTCCAGGTGCTGCTGCCGGGACTGCTGCTGGTCACGGTGGTCTGGTACGGCGTCCACCTTGCCCGCGAGGGCCGGATCACCGTCGGTGAACTGGTCACCGTCTACAGCTCGGTGATGCTCCTTACGTTCCCTCTGCGCCATTTCGAGGAAATCGCGATGGCCTACTCCTTCTCGCGTCCCTCGGCCAGGCGGGCCGCGCGGGTGCTGGCGCTGGAGCGGGCCACGGACACCGGCGGGACGCGTCCCGCCGAGGTGCCGGCCGGCGACCTGTACGACCCGGAGACCGGGCTGCTCGCCCTCGCCGGCCGGCTCACCGCCGTGGTGTGCGGGGACCCGGACGCGGCGGGACGGCTGGCCGAACGGCTCGGCGGACACGCCACGCAGGAGGGCGGCGCGGTGCTGCTCGGCGGGGTGCCCCTGGACGAACTGCCTCTGGACAGCGCCCGCACGGCCGTCCTGGTGCAGGACAAGGATCCCGTGCTGCTCTCCGGCGCGCTCCGGGACCTGTTCGACGTGCCCGCGTCCGGTGCGGTCGCCCCGGAGGCGGCGCTGGACGCCGCGCAGTGCGGAGACGTGCTGGCCGCACTGGTACAAGGGTCGCTGGGCGCCGAGGACCCGATGGACGCCCGCATCACCGAACGCGGCCGGTCGCTCTCCGGCGGGCAGCGGCAGCGGCTCGCGCTCGCCCGGTCGCTGGTCACGGACCCGGAGGTGCTCGTCCTGGACGAACCGACCTCGGCCGTCGACTCCCACACGGAGGCCCGCATCGCCCGGGGCGTGCGCGACCTGCGGGCCGGCCGGACCACTGTGGTGTTCACCTCCTCCCCGCTGCTCCTGGACCGCGCCGACCGGGTGGTGTTCCTGCACGGCGACACCGTCGTGGCGGTCGGCGACCACCGGGAGCTGGTGCGCACCGAGCCTCGCTACCGGGCCGTGGTGACCCGCGAGACCGAGGACGCGACCGCGTCCGCCGGGCGCGACAGCGAGGACGGCGGGCCGCGCGCGGACAAGGTCCCGGACGGCCTGGAGCGACTGGAAGAACTCGAAGAGATCGAGGAGACGGCATGATCGGCGTGGCGCCACCGGCGTACGACCCGGCGGCTCCGACCGCGGCCAGCACGCTGCCGGTGGGGGCGCCCGCGACCGTGCGCGCGTACGTGAGCGAGCTGCTGCGCCGGCACCGGCGCGCCTTCGTGCTGCTGATCACCGTGAACACGGTGGCCGTGATCGCCTCCATGGTCGGCCCGTATCTCCTGGGCGGACTCGTGGAGCGGGTCTCGGAAGACGCGCGGGAGCTGCACCTGGGGCTGACCGCCTCGCTGTTCGTGGCCGCCCTGGTCGTTCAGGCGGCCTTCGTGCGGCAGGTGCGGCTGCGGGGGGCGATGCTCGGCGAACGGATGCTGGCGGACCTGCGCGAGGACTTCCTGGTGCGGTCGGTCGGGCTGCCGCCGGGCGTGCTGGAGCGGGCGGGCACCGGTGACCTGCTGTCGCGGATCACGACCGACATCGACCGGCTCGGCAACGCGATGCGCGAGGCCGTGCCGCAGCTCGCGATCGGTGTGGTGTGGGCGGCCCTGCTGCTGGGCGGCCTGGTCGTGACGGCGCCCGAGCTGGCACCCGCGGTGCTGGTGGCGGTACCGCTTCTGGTGGCCGGGTGCCGCTGGTACTTCCGCAGGGCGCCGGGCGCCTACCGCTCGGAGGCGGCGGGATACGCGGCGGTGGCCGCCGCGCTCGCCGAGACGGTGGACGCCGGGCGGACGGTGGAGGCGCACCGCCTGGGTCCTCGCCGCATCGCGCTGACCGACCGGCGGGTCGAGGAGTGGACGGCGTGGGAGCGCTACACGCTGTGGCTGCGCTCGGTGCTGTTCCCGGTCATCAACCTCACCCATGTCACGGTGCTCGGCTCGGTCCTGATGATCGGCGGGGTGTTCGTGCTGCGGGGGTGGATCGACGTCGGTCAGCTGACGACGGCCGCGCTGATCGCGCAGATGCTGGTGGACCCGGTCGGGCTGATCCTGCGCTGGTACGACGAACTGCAGGTCGCCCAGGTGTCGCTGGCCCGGCTGGTCGGCGTACGGGACATCGAGCCCGACGCCGGGGACCCGGACGTGACCCCCGACGGGCGCCGGGTGCACGCGGACGGCGTGCACTTCGGCTACCGGGAGGGGGTGGACGTCCTGCGCACGGTCTCCCTGGAGGTTCCGCCGGGCACCCGGCTGGCCCTGGTGGGCCCCTCGGGCGCGGGCAAGTCGACGCTGGGCCGGCTGCTCGCGGGGATCTACGCGCCCCGGGAGGGGCGGGTCACCCTCGGCGACGCGGAGTTGTCCCGGATGACCGCGGAACGGGTCCGCTCCCACGTGGCCCTGGTCAACCAGGAGCACCACGTGTTCGTCGGCTCCCTGCGCGACAACCTGCGGCTGGCCCGCACCGACGCCGCAGACGCCGAGCTGTGGGCGGCGCTCGGGGCGGTCGACGCCGACGGGTGGGCGCGGGCGCTGGAGGACGGCCTCGACACCGAGGTCGGCTCGGGCGGGTTCGCCCTCACCCCGGCGCAGGCGCAGCAGATCGCGCTGGCCCGGCTGGTGCTGGCCGACCCGCACACGCTGGTCCTGGACGAGGCGACCTCGCTGCTCGACCCCCGTGCGGCGCGTCACCTGGAGCGCTCCCTGGCCCGGGTCCTGGACGGGCGGACCGTCGTCGCCATCGCCCACCGGCTGCACACCGCCCATGACGCGGACGTGATCGCCGTCGTGGAGGACGGCCGCATCGCCGAACTGGGCAGCCACGACGAGCTGGTCGCCGCGGACGGGGCGTACGCGGCCCTGTGGCGCTCCTGGCACGGCTGACGGCTCGGCCCGGGGGGGCCGCCGGTTCCGGGACGCACCCGGGACCGGCGGCCCCCGGGCGTTCCGGCCCCTGTGCGCGCATGGCGGGGCCCTCGGCGCCCGCACCCTTTCGGACGGCACCCCCACGCGGGCGGTGCCGGTCCGATGTCGTCCGGACCCCGGTGCGCGCGGGGCGTGGTGGTGCGTGGCGTTGCGGGGTGGGGAGATCCGGTGGAAGGCTGTAACCAGGCATCGGTTCGGGGAGCGCCCGACGCCCGGCGTACCGGGCACGGGCGGCCGCGGTGCCCGTGGACCCGGCCCGGTACGGGCCGCGGCGGGCAAGGGCCCGCCCCACCCCCTGGAGGTGTCCGTGAACAGCGGTGACGGTTGGGGAGACGACGTCTACCAGCCCGACGCGTCCGAGATTCAGGACGACGCCGGCCTGCTGGACGCCGAGGACACGCTGGAGACCGACGGTGTCGACGATCCCCTCGACCGGGGCTGGTCCCCTCCGGAGCGGCCCTGGGCCGTGGAGCACCACGGCGTGACCGCGGCCGAGCGGCACGACGGCGAGACGCTGGACCAGCGGCTGGCGGAGGAGCTGCCGGACCTGCGGACGGCGGACGGCGACGACCTCGGTGATTCCTCCGGCACCGACGGGGAACTCCTGGACAACGAGGTCGGTGCGGCACGCTCCGGCCGGCTCGTCGCCCCCGACGAAGGGGTGCACGAGGACGAGGAGGAGGCGCTGGTCGCCAGCGACGTCGGCATCGACGGGGCCGCCTCCTCCGCCGAGGAGGCCGCCATGCACGTCGTCGACGAGGACACCCTGCCCGGCTGACCCCGCCGCGCCCCGCCACGAGCGAGGGCCCCAGCCGCCCGAGGAGCACCCATGCAGAAGGACAAGCACCCCGACTACCGTCCGGTCGTCTTCCGCGACCGGGCCGCCGGATACGCCTTCCTCACCCGGTCCACCGCGACCAGCGAGCAGACCATCGAGTGGGACGACGGCGAGACCTACCCGGTGGTGGACGTGGAGATCTCCTCGGAGAGCCACCCGTTCTACACGGGCAAGGCCAGGACCGTGGACACCGAGGGCCGCGTCGCCCGCTTCGAGCGCCGGTACGGCGGTGAGAGCTCCGGCTGAGCGCGCCCGCGCCGGCCCGTTCAGATCACGTTGAGCGCCGCAGCGCAGCCCACTCCGCCGAGCACCATGAACACCGGCATCAGGACCTTCAGCTCCACCCAGCTGCCCGCCCGGAACCGCATCCCCTTCGGCGGGCCGATCGGGTACCAGCGCCTGCGGCCCACCGGTATGGGCCACAGGATCGGGCAGCCGGAGACGGTGAGCGCGTCCCCGATGTCGTGCACCAGCGCGCCCAGAATGATCGGCAGGCCGAGCCACAGGTACTCCTGCCCCGGCTCGGTGAACAGCCAGCTCGCGCCCTGGCCCGGTTCGTCGAGGATACCGGCGATGATCCACGCGCTGGCCGCCGCCAGCAGCCACACCAGCACGTCGCTGCTGGAGCCGCGCGTCGCCCGCCACAGCAGACCCTCGATCGCCAGCACCATGTGCACGAAGAGGATGGCCAGCACGGCCCAGCGGCCGCCGGTTATCGCCAGGGCCGAGGTGCCGGCACCGATGAGGACCGCCCACAGCCAGGTGTGGGTCAGCGTGCGGTGCCCGCCCGAGCGACGGGGGTCGCCCTTCTTCTTCGTCGCCTTGTAGACGGCGTAGGAGAGCTTGTCGACGATCTCGCACAGCCAGCGGGACACGGGTCCGAAGGACCGCGAGATGGTGGCCGCCTTGTGGTCCAGGTCCGGGGCGAGCGCCGCACCGGCACAGATCAGCGCACCGGCCAGCAGGACCGGCCAGGGCATGGGGTGTCCGGCCGCGGCCGTCGCCGCGCCGACCCCGAGCCAGGCGGCGGCGCCCGACAGTGAGTGTGCTGGTCCCATCATCGCCTGTGCCCGCCCCATTCCTCTTGTGCCGCCGCCCGGTTGACCGGGTGCGTCGACGCCGCGCCGGCGACACAGCGTAGCGGTAGTGATCTTCGGGCCGACAGCCGATTCCCGCATCGGGTGCGCGGGCAGGCAAGATGGGGTGGTGACCCTCATCGATCAGCTGCCGCCGACCGCCGACCCCGACGCCCTGTACGAAGCCTTCGAGTCGTGGGCCCAGGAACGCGGTCTCACCCTCTATCCGCACCAGGAGGAGGCGCTGATCGAGGTGGTGTCGGGGGCGAACGTCATCGTCTCGACGCCCACCGGCTCCGGCAAGAGCATGATCGCCGCGGCAGCCCACTTCGCCGCGCTGGCGCGGGACGAGGTCACCTTCTACACGGCCCCCATCAAGGCGCTGGTGTCGGAGAAGTTCTTCGAACTCTGCAAGATCTTCGGCACCGAGAACGTCGGCATGCTCACCGGTGACGCGTCCGTCAACGCCGACGCCCCGGTGATCTGCTGCACCGCCGAGGTGCTCGCCTCGATCGCGCTGCGCGACGGCAAGGACGCCGACGTCGGCCAGGTCGTGATGGACGAGTTCCACTTCTACGCCGAGGGGGACCGCGGCTGGGCCTGGCAGATCCCGCTGCTGGAGCTGCCGCAGGCGCAGTTCGTGCTGATGTCGGCGACGCTCGGCGACGTGTCCTTCTTCGAGAAGGACCTCACCCGGCGCACCGGCCGTCCCACCGCCGTGGTGCGCTCGGCGACCCGGCCCGTGCCACTGTCCTACGAGTACCGCTACACGCCGCTCACCGAGACGCTGACCGATCTGCTCGAGGCCCGGCAGGCGCCGGTGTACATCGTGCACTTCACGCAGGCGCAGGCGGTGGAGCGGGCGCAGGCGCTGATGAGCATCAACATGTGCACGCGGGAGGAGAAGGACCGGATCGCCGACCTGATCGGCAACTTCCGCTTCACCACCAAGTTCGGCCGCAACCTCTCCCGGTACGTGCGGCACGGCATCGGGGTGCACCACGCCGGCATGCTGCCCAAGTACCGGCGCCTGGTGGAGAAGTTGGCGCAGGCGGGTCTGCTGAAGGTCATCTGCGGCACCGACACCCTCGGCGTGGGCGTCAACGTGCCCATCCGTACGGTGCTGTTCACCGCGCTCACCAAGTACGACGGCACCCGCGTGCGCACGCTGCGGGCAAGGGAGTTCCACCAGATCGCGGGGCGCGCCGGGCGGGCCGGCTTCGACACCGAGGGCTTCGTGGTGGCCCAGGCGCCCGAGCACGTCGTCGAGAACGAGAAGGCGCTGGCGAAGGCGGGCGACGACCCGAAGAAGCGCCGAAAGGTCGTGCGCAAGAAGGCTCCCGAGGGGTTCGTCGCCTGGAGCGAGCAGACCTTCGAGAGGCTCATCGGGTCCGAACCGGAGCCGCTGACCTCCCGCTTCCGCGTCACCCACACGATGCTGCTGTCGGTGATCGCCCGGCCCGGCAACGCCTTCGAGGCGATGCGCCGGCTGCTGGAGGACAACCACGAGCCGCGCAAGCAGCAGCTCCGCCACATCCGGCGGGCGATCGCCATCTACCGCTCGCTGCTGGACGGCGGCATCGTCGAGAAGCTCGACCGGCCGGACGCGGAGGGGCGCATCGTCCGCCTCACCGTCGACCTGCAGCAGGACTTCGCGCTGAACCAGCCGCTGTCCACGTTCGCGCTCGCCGCGTTCGAGCTGCTGGACCCCGAGTCGCCGTCGTACGCGCTGGACATGGTGTCCGTGGTGGAGTCCACGCTGGACGACCCGCGCCAGATCCTCGCCGCCCAGCAGAACAAGGCGCGCGGCGAGGCGGTCGCCGCGATGAAGGCCGACGGGGTGGAGTACGAGGAGCGCATGGAGCGGCTCCAGGACATCACCTACCCCAAGCCGCTGGAGGAACTGCTCTTCCACGCCTACAACACGTACCGCAAGAGTCACCCCTGGGTCGGTGACCACCCGCTGTCGCCGAAGTCCGTCGTCCGGGACATGTACGAACGGGCCCTGTCCTTCACGGAGCTGGTGTCCCACTACGAGCTGGCCCGTACCGAGGGCATCGTGCTGCGCTACCTCGCGAGCGCCTACAAGGCGCTGGAGCACACCATCCCGGACGACCTGAAGTCGGAGGACCTGGAGGATCTGATCGCCTGGCTGGGCGAGACGGTGCGTCAGGTGGACTCCAGCCTGTTGGACGAGTGGGAGCAGCTGGCCAACCCGGAGGTGATGACCGCCGAGGAGGCGCAGGAGAAGGCCGACCAGGTCAAGCCGGTGACGGCCAACGCGCGCGCCTTCCGGGTGCTGGTCCGCAACGCCATGTTCCGCCGCGTGGAGCTGGCCGCGCTCGACCAGGTGGACGAGCTGGGCGCGATGGACGCCGAGGCGGGCTGGGACGCCGACGCGTGGGGCGAGGCCATGGACAAGTACTGGGACGAGTACGAGGAGCTCGGCACCGGCCCCGACGCCCGCGGTCCGAAGCTGCTGATCATCGAGGAGCAGCCGGAGAACGGGCTGTGGCGGGTCCGCCAGATCTTCGACGACCCGAACGGCGACCACGACTGGGGCATCAGCGCCGAGGTCGATCTGACCGCCTCCGACGCGGAGGGCCGGGCCGTCGTCCGGGTCACCGCCGTCGGCCAGTTGTGAGCAGAGGAGAAGCGCGCCCATGACGAATCCCGCCGAGAGCCTCGTCGCCCTGCTCGACCTGGAGCAGATCGAGGTCGACATCTTCCGCGGCCGCAGCCCGCAGGAGTCCCTGCAGCGGGTGTTCGGCGGGCAGGTGGCCGGCCAGGCGCTGGTCGCCGCCGGCCGCACCACCGACGGCGACCGTCCGGTGCACTCGCTGCACGCGTACTTCCTACGCCCGGGCCGGCCCGGGGTGCCGATCGTGTACCAGGTGGAGCGCGTGCGGGACGGCAGGTCGTTCACCACCCGCCGGGTCACCGCCGTGCAGCAGGGCCGCACCATCTTCAATTTGACCGCCTCCTTCCACAAGCCTGAACAGGGGAGCTTCGAGCACCAGTTGCCGCCGGCCCGTGAGGTGCCGGACCCCGAGACGCTGCCGACGGTCGCGGACGAGATCCGTGAGCACCTGGGCGCGCTGCCGGAGCAGCTGGAGCGGATGGCGCGCCGTCAGCCGTTCGACATCCGCTACGTCGACCGGCTGCGCTGGAAGCCCGACGAGGTCGAGGGCGCGGAGCCGCGCAGCGCGGTGTGGATGCGCGCGGTCGGTCCGCTCGGGGACGACCCGCTGGTGCACACCTGCGCGCTGACCTACGCCAGCGACATGACGCTGCTGGACGCGGTGCGGATTCCGGTGGAACCGCTGTGGGGCCCGCGCGGGTTCGACATGGCGTCGCTGGACCACGCGATGTGGTTCCACCGGCCGTTCCGGGCGGACGAGTGGTTCCTGTACGACCAGGAGTCACCGATCGCCACGGGTGGCCGCGGTCTGGCCCGCGGCCGGATCTACGACCGGGAGGGCCGGATGCTGGTGTCCGTCGTCCAGGAGGGGTTGTTCCGGGCGCTCTGAGTCACGGGATGCGCTGGGCCGTGGTTCACCGCGCGCCGCGGGTCACCCCGGTTCGCCGGCGCCAGCGGCCTAGCAGGCCGCGGCATCTCCCCCGCCCGGGGCCGGTTGAGGACTTCCGGCGCGCCGGAGCTTCCTGCCCCGCCGGGGTCTGGTGCCGTACCGGGACCGTGGCCGGGGTGGTGCCCGGTGCCGTGCGGTGGGTGGGTAGGGGGCGGTGGGCGGCTGCGGGGCGTTGGGACGCGGGCCGGTGAGGGCCCGGCCGGGGTGCCGGGCGATGCGCACGTGCCTCGTCCGTCAGCCGGGCCAGGTCGGCCCGCAGCCAGTCGATCTCGTCCGCGTCCTGGGCCGTCATGAGGTCCGCTCTCAGCAGCGCGGCCGGTGAGTCGGGGCTGCCGTCCCCGGGCGGCCGTCGGCGGAACCCGTTGAGGTAGGAGCGGTCGTAGGGGTCCTTCACCACCTCCGTCACCCGCGGCGGGTCGAGGAAGGACGCCACGGCCCCGGCGCGGGCCCAGGGGTCGTCGGACTCGCGGAGCAGGAAGCCCAGATGCCGGCTGCGCCAGTTGCGCGGACGCAGGTCGATCCCGGAGTCCAGCAGACCGCGCAGTCCCTCCGGCGTTCGCCCGGTGAGCAGTGGCGTGTTCTTGTCGTCGTCGCCGAACAGCCGCAGCTCGTCGGCGAGATAGAGCCAGACGACGGCGCGGTAGCGGTTCAGGTAGAACGTCACGGGCACCAGCAGTCCGAGCCGCGCCAGACGGGTGAACCGGGACTTGGGTACGTCGAGGAGGTCCGCGCCCTCCGCCGTCCCCACGGCGTGCACGCTGCGGCGGAGGGACTCGGGGAAGCCCGGTCCGGCGCGGAGCCGTTCGATCTCCGCGTGGGCGACCCTCCGCTCCCCCGCGTCCCGTCCGGGCGCCGTGCGGATGCGGCCGAGTCGCACGGCGAGGTCGAACTCGGTGCGCCGCAGGCCGAGTTCCCGGGCCGCACGGCCCGTCGTGACCCAGGTGCCCTCCGCCGGAACGGGCTCGGGTGCCGTGCCACCTACCATGTCGAGTGCCGTGACCGGTCGCGGCGTGGCAGCCGTCTGCTGTCGGGACATGTGCGTCTCCCCCGTCGGTGCGGGCGGCCGGCGCCGGTTGCGCCCGCCTGCCACGGGAAAGACCGTAGCCGCATCGTCACTCAGCGTGGTGAGCCTGTGGACAACCCTCGTCGCGACGACGACGGCACAGGTCAGACGCCCGTCCCCGGTTCCGGTCGCCGGGTGCCGACGTCCAGGTTCTCGCCGACCCGGTTGACGAGCAGCGTCATCTCGTAGGCGATGTGCCCGATGTCCGCCTCGGCTCCGCTGAGCACGCACAGGCAACTGCCGCTGCCGGCGGCCGTGACGAAGAGCACCGCGTCGTCGAACTCGATCATCGTCTGGCGCACCCCGCCCGCCCCGAAGTGCCGCCCCGACCCCTTGGCGAGGCTGTGGAGTCCGGACGACACCGCGGCCAGGTGCTCGGCGTCCTCGCGGCGCAGTCCGGTGCTCGCCCCCGTCACCAGCCCGTCGTTGGACAGGATCAGCGCGTGCCGTACGTGTTCGACGCGTTGGGTCAGGTCGTCCAGCAGCCAGTCGAGTCCCTGGTTCTGGCCCATGTCGTGTGTCTCCCCCTGTTGTCCCCGTGTGTGCCCCGTGTGGCGCCCTCCGTCGGGAGGGTCCCTGCGCCAGCCTTCCCCACGACCGGGCCCCGGGCAAGGAAGATGAGAGCCATGGGACAGAAGATGACCGAGGAAGAGTGGCGGGGATTCGTCTCGTTGGGGACCCGCACCGCCAAACTGGCCACCGTCCGGGCCGACGGCCGCCCGCACCTGGCGCCGATCTGGTTCGTGCTCGACGGGAACGACGTGGTGTTCAACACCGGCGCGCGGACCGTGAAGGGGCGCAACCTGGCCCGGGACGGGCGGATCGCGCTCTGCGTCGACGACGACCGGCCGCCCTTCGCCTACGTGGTGCTGGAGGGCCGGGCGCGGCTGTCGGAGGACCCCGGGGAGCTGCGGCACTGGGCCGCCCGGATCGGCGCGCGGTACATGGGCGAGAAACGCGCCGAGGAGTTCGGGGACCGCAACGGCGTGCCGGGGGAGCTTCTGGTCCGGGTGTCGGTCGACAAGGTCCTGGCGGAGAAGGGCGTGGCGGACTGACAGCGGCCGGCCGGTCCCGCCGCCGACCCGTCGAGCCGGCCGAGCCGTCACCCCACCGAGTCCAGCAGCCGGGCGGTGTGCATGCGCCCCGCGTACTCGACGAGCCGGATCAGCACCTCCTTGCCCGAGTCGCGCTCGCGGGCGTCGCACAGCACCACGGGTGTCCCCTGGTCCAGGTCGAGCGCTCGGCACACGTCGCCCGCGTCGTGCTGCCGGGCGCCCGCGAAGCAGTTGACGGCGACCACGAAGGGGATCTTCCGGTGCTCGAAGTAGTCCACCGCGGGGAAGCAGTCCTCCAGGCGGCGGGTGTCGGCGAGGACCACCGCGCCCAGGGCGCCCTGCGCCAGTTCGTCCCACAGGAACCAGAACCGGTCCTGGCCGGGGGTGCCGAAGAGGTACAGGGACAGCCCGGAGCGAATGGTGATGCGGCCGAAGTCCATGGCGACGGTCGTGGTGACCTTGCGGTCGACGCCCTCGGTGTCGTCCACCGTCCGCCCGGCCTCGCTGAGCAGTTCCTCGGTGCGCAGCGGCCGGATCTCGCTGACCGCGCCCACCAGCGTGGTCTTCCCCACGCCGAATCCGCCGGCGACCAGGATCTTCAGCGCCAGCGCGGTCGTCTCGCCGTCGGGGGCGTCGGGGTGTTCAGGGACCATCGTTCGCTTCTCTCGTGAGGGCCGGCCACGGGGCGCCGGGGACGGGGAGTGGCCGCGGGCCCGGGCGGGCCCGGGCGCGGCATCCGGTGGTGACGAGGGGTGCTCGGCTGCTACAGCGCCCGCAGGCCCGCGATCACCTCGCGGAGCACCCGCTCGTCGGGCAGGTGCGCGGGCGGTACGGGCCGGCTGACGGTGACCCGGCCGCGTTCCAGCAGGTCGCCGAGGAGGACCCGGACCACGCCGACGGGCAGGTCGGCGCCGGCCGCGAGTTCGGCGACGGACTGCGTCTCGGGGCGGCACAGGTCGATCAGGGCGCGGTGCTCCGGGCCGAGCGCCGGGTCACCGGCGGCCGGCGCGGCCGGATCCAGGGTGACGAGGGCGATCAGGTCGAAGCGCACGCCCGACGGGCCGGGTTCGGTGCGCCCCCCGGTCACGGCGTAGGGCCGGACCAGCGGACCGGCCTCGTGGTCGTACCACTGACTGTCCGGTTCGCGCGGGGCGCCCGCATGGGATACCGGCTCGTGCGGGGTGCTCGCATCGCTGCCCGGTTCTTCGTACGGGCTCCCCGCCCAGCCCCGCTCGTGCGGGGTGCCCGCATGGCCGCTCGGCTCCCACGTGATAACCCTCCGGCTGCCCGGTTCGTGCGGGGCGCCCGCACGGCCGCCCAGCTCACGCCACGTGCCCGACCAGCCCCGCTCGTGCGGGGCGCCCGCATGACTGTCCGGTTCGCGCCGGATGCCCATCCAGCTGCCCGGCTCGCGCAGGGCGTCCGAAGGGGGCCCCGGCTCGCGCGGGGCGCCCGCGTGGGGCTCCGGCCCCTGCGGGACGCCCGTCGTGTCCTCCGTCATCTGCTCCGACCGCTTCCTCGTCTCATCCCGCGGCCGGCGGCCGTGCGCCGACGCGCGGGGCGGTGTCCAGGTGTTCGCCCACGCGCCTGACCAGTCGTGCCATCTCGTAGGCCACCAGGCCGATGTCGGCGCTCACGGACGTCAGTACCGCGAGGCAGGACCCCTCCCCCGCGGCGGCCACGAACAGGAAGCCGTCGTCCATCTCGACCATGGTCTGGCGCACGCCGCCCGCGCCGAAGTGCCGGCCCGCGCCCTTGGCGAGGCTGTGGAAGCCGGAGGCGACCGCGGCGAGGTGCTCGGCGTCCTCGCGTGCGAGGCCGCGGGAGGCGCCCATGGCGAGTCCGTCGCCGGACAGCACCACGGCATGGCGGACGTCGCCGACGCGGAGCACCAGGTCGTCGAGCAGCCAGTCGAGTTCGCCGGAGCGCCGGCCGGCGCCGGCGCGGGATTCCTGGATCATGCGGGGTCTCCTTCGGTGCTGGACGGCGCCGTGCCGCGGGCGGTGCCGGGCGGCCGGCCGCCCCCGCGGGTCCAGCCGTCGCGGTAGGCCGTCATGCGGTCCCGTACGCGTTCGGGGGTGCGGTCGTCGGGGCCGTCGTGCCGTACGGGCGGGAGTGTTTCGGGGCGGCCGTCCCGGAGCTGGGGGGCCAGGCTGGCCTGGCGCACGCGGCGGGGCAGGTCGCCGGAGCCGGCCGGCTCCTCGGGGCGGTGCAGGCGCAAGGTGGCGGCTCCCGGGGGGCGGTGGGTGGCGGTGCCGTCGTCCGCCGGACCGGGGTGGGTGCCGGGCCGGCGGAGGGCTGCGTGGTCGGGCGGGTCGGCGACGGGGGCCACCAGGGCGCGCCGGCCGTCGGGTGCGGAGACGGCCGGGGCGGGAACGGCCCGGCGCTGCGGGACGCCGTGGGGCACGCGCGGGTCCGGGTGGTCCTCACGGGGTTCCGCGGCCGGTGTGCCGGGACGTTCCTGCGCGGCCCGGTCGTCGAGCAGCGCGGTGGGGAGCAGGACGACCGCTGTCGTGCCGCCGTAGGGCGACGTCTTCAGGTGCACCTTGATCTCGTGCCGCGCGGCGAGTCTGCTGACCACGAAGAGGCCGAGCCGGTCGCTGTCGAACAGGTCGAGCGCCTCGGACTCGGCGATGCGGCGGTTGGCCTCGGCGAGGGCGTCCTTGCCCATGCCGAGGCCCCGGTCCTCGACCTCGACGGCGTAGCCGTTGCCGACGGGTTCGCCGGAGACGCGCACCCGGGTGTGGGGCGGCGAGAACTGGGCCGCGTTCTCGATGATCTCGGCGAGGAGGTGGGTGAGGTCGGCGACGGCCGCGCCGGTGACGGACGTCTCGGCGAGTTGCCGCACCTCCACGCGCGCGTAGTCCTCGACCTCGGAGACGGCCGCGCGCACCACGTCGGTCAGCGGAACGGGCTTGCGCCAGGCGCGGCCGGGGGCGGCGCCCGACAGGATGATCAGACTCTCCGCGTGGCGCCGCATGCGGGTGGTGAGATGGTCGAGGCGGAAGAGGTCGCTCAGCTCGCCGGGGTCCTCGGAGCGGCGTTCCATGCCGTCCAGGAGATTCAGCTGACGGTGCACCAGGACCTGGCTGCGGCGGGCGAGGTTGACGAAGACGCCGCTGATGCCGCCGGCCAGTTCGGCGCGCTCCACGGCGGCCCGCAGGGCGGCGCGGTGCACGGTGCCGAGGGCCTCGGCGACCTGTCCCGTCTCGTCCTGCGCGGGCGGTCCGGGCGGTGCCTCGGCGTGGATGTCGACCTCGCCGCCGGAGCGCAGCGTGCGCATCGCCTCAGGGAGTTTGCGGTGGGCGATGTCCAGGGCGTCGTCGCGCAGGCCGACCAGTTCGACCACCAGGCCGCGTCCGATGCGGACCGAGATGACCAGGGATGCCGCGGCGGCGAGGAGGCCGAAGAGCACGGCGGCGCCGGCCGGTCCGATCAGCCCGCGCTCGACGGGGTCGGCGCGGTCGGCGACCGACGTCCCCGCCTGACGTCCGACCGTCCGCATGTCCTCTCGCACCCGGGCGTACGCGCCGTCCCAGGTGCTCTCCGACACGGCCTCTGCCGCCCGCACTCCCGGCTCGACGGCGAGGATCTTGTCCTCCGCCGTGTAGAGGACGGCGTAGGAACGGCCGTCGGCGAGCGCGCTCCACGTGGTGCCGGCCGCTCGGGGCAGGTCGGGCGCGGCGGAGGCGGTGAGCGTACGGCGCAGTTCCACGGCGCCGGTGAACAGCCGCAGCCGCTCCCCGGCGAGGCTGCCGTGCAGGCGGGCCGCGGCCAGGACCGCGTCCTCCTGCGCGAGGGCCTCCTCCGCCCGGGAGAACTCGAGCAGTACGCGCGCGTCGGAGCCGAGTTCGGCGTTTTGGATGCCGGTGAGGGCACCGCCCACGCCGAAGGCCGCGGCGATGGTGCCGGTGTAGCGGTCGTACGTCTGCGCCCACCCCGCGCGTCCTTCACGCACCGCCGCGCGCAGGGGGCGCAGGCGCTCGGCGGCGGTGACGAAGGTGTCGAGCCGGTCGGCCACGGCGCGGGGCAGTGCCTGGCCGTCGGCGACGGTGCGGTCCTCGCCGAGCCGCAGGGCGGCCACGGCCCGGTCGGTGCTCCGGGCGAGGCGGGTGAGCTCCGTGTCGCCGACGGCGGCGGTGTCGGAGGAGCGGCGGACGGCGGCGGCCCGCTCCGCCTGGAGGGCGGTGACGGCGGCGGCGACCGGAGTGCGGACGGCGTCGTCGGCGCGCTGCACCTGGCGCAGTCGGGAGACGTCCTGGGCGGTGGTCACGGTGGCGTACCCCCACAGGGCGAGCAGGGAGACGACCGGCACCATCAGCAGGCAGATGATCTTGGCGCGGACGGTCCGGGGGCCGCTCGGTCCGCGCCCGGACGCCACGCCCGCCGGGTCCGGTTCCGCCGAGGACAGCGGCCCTTCGTCGGCCGGTGGTCCGGCGTGCGCGCGCCGGCCGCGTACGGGAGGCGCGGGCGGCGTCTCGGTACGGACGGTCGGGGTCCTCCGGGGTGTGCGCATGGACTCCTCGCTCAAAGGGCGGGCCGAACGGGTGGCGGGCGTCACGGGGGCACGGTCAGGGGGCGGTGTGCTCGACCGGCCGCGGGGCGGAGACGGGAGGGTGGCGTTCCCCGGCCGCCGGGGACAGCGCCACGAAGGCGGAGGTGATGAAGAGATAGGCCCCGAGGCCGACCGCGAGCGGGAACACGAACGACATCGCGCCGGCGCCGGGCAAGGGGTCGCCGGAGGGCGTGACCCGCACGCTGACGGCGAACATCCCCGTGTAGTGCATGCTGCTGACGGCGGCGCCCATGATCAGGGAGGCGACGGTGACCGCGGCCGGGGAGCGGATGGCGAGCGCCGCCCAGAGCGCGGCCGTGGCGGCGGCGACGGCGATGAGGACGGACAGGGCGACCCGCGCGGGGTCGTAGCCGACCTCGCCGTGCAGTCGCACCGCGGCCATGCCCAGGTAGTGCATGCCGGCGACGCCGAGTCCGGTGGTGAGCCCGCCGAGGAGCAGGGCCCTGACCCGGCCGGGATGGTGGCCGACGGCGAACACACCGGCGCAGACGAACAGCATGGCGACCACCAGGCTCACGAGGGTGAGCGGCACGTCGTAGCGGATGTCTGTGCCGCTCACGCCGAAGCCGAGCATGGCCGTGAAGTGCATGGTCCAGATGCCGGTGCCGATCGCCGAGGCGGCGGTGAGGAGCCAGTTGCGCCGCACGCGGCCGGTGGCGGCGAGCGCGCGGACGGTGCAGCGCAGTCCGAGGGCGGCGCCGACGCAGGCCATCGCGTACGACAGCACGGGGGTGAGCCACCCCAGGGTGGCGTGGTCCAGATGTCCCATGACCCGGGGACGCTAGGGGGCGCGAGAGCGCGGAGGGGGCGCGTTTCGAAAGCGGCGCAAAGATGACGCACCGGTGCCGGGGTACGACCGCATCACGGTCGAACGTGTGCACAAGGTGTCGCCGGTTCCGGTGAGGGATCATGCGGGACATGAGCGACGACCACACACATGTGCAGGAGTTCTTCACCGCCCGCGCCGCCGGCTGGGACCGCAGGTTCCCCGACGACGGCCCGGCGTACGCCACCGCGGTCGCCGAGCTCGGGCTGCGCGAGGGCGGCCGGGTTTTGGACGCGGGCTGCGGCACGGGACGGGCGCTGCCCGCCCTGCGCGCGGCCGCGGGCCCGTCCGGCGTGGTGCTGGGCGCCGATCTGACCCCGGCGATGCTGCGGGAGGCGGCGCGGGCCGGGCGGGACGCGGACGGCGCGCTGCTGCTGACGGACGTCGCGGCGCTCCCGTTGCGTCCGTCCTCGCTGGACGCCGTGTTCGCGGCGGGGCTGATCGCGCATCTGCCGCGCCCGGTCGAGAACCTGCGGGAGATCGCGCGTGTGGTGCGCCCCGGCGGGGTGCTCGCCCTGTTCCATCCGATCGGCCGGGCCGCGCTCGCCGCGCGCCAGGGCCGCGAGCTCACACCGGACGATCTGCGTACCGAACCGAACCTGCGCGCGCTGCTGTCGGAGGCGGGCTGGCGCATAACGTCGTACGTCGACGAGGACACCCGGTTCTTGGTGCTGGCGGTGCACGCGGACTGAGCGTGCCCGTTTCCGCCGAGTGGCGGCTTGTCCCCGCCGGGTGGCGGCTTGTCCCCGCCGGGTGGCGGCTTGTCCCCGCCGGGTGGCACCGGCGCTTCCGTGGAGGTGCGGCGAGGCTCGGCAACGGGGTGCCGGTCGTGGTCGATTCGCCCCCTCCGGCCGGAAACCTGCAGCTCCGGGCACGACTGCGGGGTCGTGACAAGGACATGAGGGTCGGCATAGGGTGCGCGCCGATGGACGAACCGATGGGGAGGCTGGGATGGCCGGGACGGACGAGGAAGCCGTCGCCGCCGCCGACGACGCGCTTTACGTGCTCACGGCGGCGCTGCTGACGCCCGCGAAGTTCCCGAGCGTGCTGGGCGACGACTACCCGGAGGCCTGCGCGGCGCTCGGTCTTCCGCCGGTGGCCGACGGATACGGGCTGGTACTCGGCCAGGACGGGGCAGGCGCCCGGTGGACCGTGGTCGTCGACGACGTCTCGCTGGTCGCCGTGGCGATCGCCTCCTGGGACTGCGGCATGGAGCACGACCTGTCGCCGGACGAGCGCAGCGTCGTCGCCGCGCTGCCCGGCTGGCCCCTCGCGGTGGCCGTGGCCGCACCGAACGTGCCGGCGCCGCACGATCCCGGCCCGGGCATGGCGGACATGCCCCCGCTGACGCCGCCCGACGGAGAGGTCTGGGGTCCGGCCCAGCGGCGGCTGGGCGCGGACGAGATCGCGCTGCAGTGGGCGACGTGGCGTGAGCAGGTCGACGACTCGGCGTTCCCGACGCCGGGTACGACCCCCGAGGCCGGCGCCGGTCCAGGGGACGGCGCCGGGAACGGTGAGGACGGCGAGGCTTCGGGGACAGCGGGCGGGCACAGCGGTGTCCGTCGGGTGCTGGCCGAGGCGCGCGCCTACGTCGACTCGCCGCCGCCGCTGGGCCGGGTCCGCTCCTCCTTCGCGCCGGGCGGTGCGCGCACCCTGCGCGCCGACGGACCCGGCTGGTCGCTGGTCGCGAGGACGGACGACATCGCCTTCGTCCTGCTCGACGACGAGCCCGGCGAGGTCCTGCCGGTGGGCAGGGGCCCGGAACTGCCGGGTCTCCTGGAGGCCTTGGACCGGATGGCCGTACGGCCGCTCTGAACGTCCACACTCGGGCGCCCGGGGCGGCATACCGCCCCGGGGCGGCATACCGCCCCGGGGCGGTACGGGAAGTGCCCGCGGCCGGCATGCCGCCCTGGGGCTTACGGGAGGTGCCCCGCGAGGGCACGCGCGAGGTCGTCGCGTGCCCGGCCCGCACCACCCTCAGAGCGCCGGGCACCCACTGACGGCTCTCCTCGACGCCGGGTGCCACTGCCCGCCCTCACGAGCGCTGGGCGCCCGCCGCCCGTCCCAGGACCTGTATCGAAAGTGATTCCAGAAGTGAGGTGATCTTGTTTCGTGGCGCGTGGAGACCTGACGGACGTGCAATGGGCGGTGCTGGAACCAACCACCAGGCCCGATCGGGTGCGGGCCGACAAGGCGTACGCCTCCCGGAAGAGCCGTGTTCACCGGCGGTGCGGGATCCGCTGCACCATCCCGGACAAGGCCGACCAGGCCGCCAACCGTAAGAAACGCGGTTCGCACGGCGGCCGGCCGCCGAAGTTCGACCCACATGACTACAAAGCTCGGCACGCGGTCGAGTGCGGCATCAATCGCCTCAAGAGGCACCGGGCCGTGGCCACGAGGTACGACAAGCTCGCGGTCCGCTACGAGGCGACCGTCCTCGTCGCGGCCGTCAACGAGTGGCTATGACAGACCACGTCACGATGGCGCTGCGTAACAGCGGATGGCCACCATCTGGTGCGGACTCCACTGCTGTTCGGCTGTGGCCATCAGCTCCCAGCCCAGCCGTTCGTACAGGGCTGCCGCCGCGGTATCGGAGGCGACGACGTCGAGCACCGGATGCAGGCCACGACGTCGCGCTTCGTCCACTGCTTGGCCGATCAGCAGTGCACCGATCCGATGTCCCCTCGCCTGCGGGGCAACGAACAGCCTGCTGAGCACGGCGGTCATACCCCGCGTCGCCCCGTTCCGCTCGCTCCACAACGTCGGGGCCAGATCGCCTTCGCCGCCTTGCGACAAACTGACATGCCCGACCAGGCCGCCTTCGAGTTCGGCAACCCAGGAGCCGAGCAGGGGGCCGCGTGACAGCCACTCGCCGGGCTGATCCGGCCAGTTCACCGGGTAGCCGTCGCACGCATGGACCTCCGCGAGGACCCGCACGCACTCCTCAACATCGCCATCAGCCCTCTGCCGGACCCAGCGGCTCGGCCTCTCATCCGGCACCCCGGAGCTCTCGATGTTCACTCGGGCATCGAAACACAGGCCACAGAGTCACAACCAGCCACTTTCGATACAGGCCCTCAGGATGCTGGGGCGGGCAGGGACCTCGCGACGCCGGGGCACCCGCCGACCGCCGACCGCCGACCGCCGAGGGTGACTGCCCGTCCCGCGCTCGCCGCACGCCCACTGCCGCCCTGGCGAGTCCCACGGTGGCATCCCCTGGTTTCCTCGGCGCCGACCGTTCCCCGGGTGCCCAGGGGTGCACCTGGGGCACCGCCCTCCCGGGCGCCGGACGCGCGCCGCCCTCGCGGGCCCAGGTGTCGTCGTTCACCCGGGCCCGAGCGGACGCGGCGCCCGCGCCGACAGGCGTACGTCAGTACGCGGCACCGCGTCTCAGCGGCCCAACTCCTTGCGTGTGTTCCTCCGCAGCCGCTGCCGCTGCGAGGGGTCCAGGGCGAGGTAGGCGGCCGCCGGGACTCCCAGGATGATCAGGAGCGCGGCCCACCAGGGCAGCCAGATCAACAGGATGAGCCCGGCCGCCACACCCCCCGCGGCGATCTTGGCGTTCTTCGACATGTGCGTCGCCTCCTTCGCGGCCACTGCCGCTCTCTGATCTGGAAACGGGCCCGCGCCGGCGGCGGTTCCGGACCGTCACCCTGAGACGTCCCTGAGATGCGCCCCCTAAGGTCTTCGCAACCTCCGCCTGGGACGCACCCCGGCGTAGGTTCCCGGGACCAAGGCGACCACCGAACCACCGCGCCTCCATGGTGACCCACCTCACACCACGCGGGTACCCACAGAACACGGCGGAACGTCAGGACGGCTCCGCACCCAGGGCCGGCAGCAGTGACGCGAGGCCGCTCGGCAGCTCGAAGGGCAGGTCGCTCGGGAACCCCGAAGGCAGCTCCGTGGGGAATCCGGAGGGGAGACCCGAAGGGAAGTCCGAGGGCAGCTCCGTGGGGAAACCCGAGGGCAGCAACCCGCTCGGGAACTCCGACGGGAGGTCCAGCGAGGGGAAACCGGTGTCCGTGGCTGTCTCGGAGGGCTCCTGGTCCGGCCCGTCGTCGTCCGACGTCGTGAGCACGACGATCGAGACGATCAGGGCCGCCACGATCACGGCGAGCAGCACGATCAGGAGCCGGCGCCGGCCGGGGCCGCGTCCCGGGCCGCCGTCGTGGTCGTCGGGCGGGCCGGACCTCGGCCCTTCACCGTGGGAGGGCGGGCCGAAGCCGCCACCGGAAGGCGGTGGTACGTCGTCCGGCGGACCGGGCGGCTTCTGGGGCGGTACGGGGGACGTGGCCATGCACACCATGGTCGCCGTGGCCCCGGCCCCGCGCGAGGAGACGGCGGAGATACCGCCCGCCAGTCGTGGCACGCGTACCCGGAACGCCACACTCCCCGCGCCGAGGGCGCGCCCCGCGCGAACCAGATGCAGGGACGAGTGAGCGCGCGTGGCGGTGCGCCCGTGCCGCGTCTGCCTCGGCCGGGCCGTACATCCGCCCCCGCGCTCACCCTTCCCTCACACACAACAGCGCCGCGCCGCCGTGCCTGAAGGCACGGGGCGCGGCGCTGCGACAGTCAGCCGGGCCCGCCGCGAACGGGTGAACCCCGGCCGCCGGGGCTTCAGCCCCGCGCAGCCAGCAGGTGGTCCATCGCCAGCTGGTCGAGGCGCTCGAAGGCCATGCCGCGGGCGGCGGCGGCCTCGGGGTCGAAGTCCTCGAAGGCGGACCGGTCGTCGAGCAGCGCCTGGAGGCCGTCGCCGGCGGTCGGCTGGGCGAGCTCGTCCAGACGGGCCGCGCGCAGCGCCTCCTGGACCTCCGGGTCGGCGCGGAAGGCGGCCGCGCGCTCCTTGAGGATCAGGTAGTTGCGCATGCAGCCGGCCGCCGAGGCCCACACGCCGTCGAGGTCCTCGGTCCGCGGCGGCTTGAAGTCGAAGTGACGCGGACCCTCGTACCCGGCCGTCTCCAGCAGGTCCACCAACCAGAACGCGGCACGCAGGTCGCCCGCGCCGAAGCGGAGGTCCTGGTCGTACTTGATGCCGGACTGGCCGTTGAGGTCGATGTGGAACAGCTTGCCCGCCCACAGGGCCTGCGCGATGCCGTGCGGGAAGTTCAGGCCGGCCATCTGCTCGTGGCCGACCTCCGGGTTCACGCCGTACAGCTCGGGGCGCTCGAGGCGCTCGATGAACGCCAGGGCGTGGCCGATGGTCGGGAGGAGGATGTCGCCGCGGGGCTCGTTCGGCTTGGGCTCGATGGCGAAGCGGAGGTCGTAGCCCTGGGAGGTGACGTACTCGCCGAGGAGGTCGAAGGCCTCCTTCATCCGGTCGAGGGCGACCCGGACGTCCTTGGCGGCGCCGGACTCGGCGCCCTCACGGCCACCCCAGGCGACGTAGGTCTGCGCGCCCAGCTCGGCCGCGAGGTCGATGTTGCGGATGGTCTTGCGCAGCGCGTAACGGCGCACGTCACGGTCGTTGGCGGTGAAGCCGCCGTCCTTGAACACCGGGTGGGTGAACAGGTTGGTGGTCGCCATCGGGACCTTCATGCCGGTCTCGTCCAGCGCCTGGCGGAAGCGCTTGATGTGCTCGGCGCGCTCGCTGTCGCTCGCGCCGAAGGGGATGAGGTCGTCGTCGTGGAAGGTCACGCCGTGGGCGCCGAGCTCGGCGAGGCGGCGGACGGACTCGGCCGGGTCGAGGGCGGCGCGCGTGGCGTCGCCGAAGGGGTCCCGTCCCTGCCAGCCGACGGTCCACAGGCCGAATGTGAACTTGTCCTCGGGGGTGGGCTGGTAGCTCATGCCGCGGCTCCTTGCTCGCTGAGACTATTTCGTCATGGCGGTTTACAAATTAGTATGCAGGAGCATTTCTGGGAAGAGACACACCCCGCCGGGGCGCGGAAGAGGGAGAGACCGATGTCAGCAGCCGAGGGTCCGCTCGTCGTCGGCGTGGACACATCCACCCAGTCCACCAAGGCCCTGGTCGTCGACGTGACGACCGGCAGGGTCGTCGCGAGCGGCCAGGCGCCGCACACGGTGACCTCGGGCGCGGGACGGGAGAGCGATCCACGCCAGTGGTGGGACGCCCTGACCGAGGCACTACGGCAGTGCGGCGAGGCCGCGCACGAGGCCGCGGCCGTGTCGATCGGCGGCCAGCAGCACGGCCTGGTCACGCTGGACGAGCACGGCGAGCCGGTCCGCCCGGCCCTGCTGTGGAACGACGTGCGGTCCGCCCCCCAGGCGAGCCGGCTGGTGGAGGAGCTGGGCGGCGCCAAGGCCTGGGCCGAGCGCACCGGCAGCCTGCCCACCGCGTCCTTCACGGTCACCAAGTGGGCCTGGCTGGCGGAGCACGAGCCGGACGCGGTGCGCGCCACCAAGGCGGTGCGGCTCCCCCACGACTACCTGACCGAGCGGCTCACCGGGCAGGGCACCACCGACCGCGGTGACGTCTCGGGCACCGGCTGGTGGGCGTCCGCGAGGGAGGCGTACGACGAGGAGATCCTGGCGCATGTCGGGCTCGACCCGGCGCTGCTGCCGCGCGTGGTGCGGCCGGGCGAGGTGGCCGGCACCGTGCGCGACGGCCACGACCTGCCGTTCTCCAAGGGGACGCTGGTGGCGTGCGGCACGGGTGACAACGCCGCCGCCGCGCTGGGCCTCGGGGTACGTCCCGGTACGCCCGTGATGAGCCTCGGCACCTCGGGCACCGTGTACGCGGTGTCGGAGCACCGGCCCACCGATCCGACCGGCACGGTGGCGGGCTTCGCCGACGCGCGCGGCGACTGGCTGCCGCTGGCCTGCACCCTCAACTGCACGCTCGCCGTGGACCGGGTCGCCGCCCTGCTCGGCCTGGACCGCGAGGCCGTCGAGCCGGGCCGCGGCGTCACGCTGCTGCCCTTCCTGGACGGCGAGCGCACCCCCAACCTCCCCCACTCCTCCGGCCTGTTGCACGGCCTGCGGCACGACACCACCGGCGGCCAGCTGCTCCAGGCCGCCTACGACGGCGCCGTGTACTCCCTGCTGGCCGCCCTCGACCTCGTCCTCGACCAGGACGCCGACCCCTCGGCCCCGCTGCTGCTGATCGGCGGCGGCGCCCGCGGCACGGCCTGGCAGCAGACCGTACGGCGGCTGTCCGGGCGTCCCGTGCAGGTGCCGGAGGCCAAGGAGCTGGTCGCGCTGGGCGCGGCGGCCCAGGCGGCCGGGCTGCTCACCGGGGAGGACCCGGCCGCGGTCGCCCGCCGCTGGAACACGGCGGCCGGTCCGGTGCTGGACGCGGTGGAGCGGGACGAGGAGACCCTGTCCCGGCTGGCCGGGGTACTCTCCGACGCGGCCCCGCTGCTGGAGCGCGGCACGGACAACGGCTGACGCGCCACCGGCCGCCGTGGGCGGCCGGTTCCGCTCCACCGGCGACCGCCCCACGGCGGCCCCGCGCCGGCCGCAGTGGACGTCCGCCGGGCGCGGGCGCCCCGGAACCGAGGATTGACGGAGGAATGAGCGCACCGCTGCACAAGGCCCGTCCCGCAGGTCAGGGGCGTGCGCTGCCCGACACCCAGCAGGGCATGCGCCGCCGCAACCTCTCGCGGGTGATGCACACCGTCCGGGCCGAGGGGCCGCTGTCCCGGGCCGCCGTCGCCTCCCGTATCGGCCTGACCCGCGCCGCGGTGTCCACGCTGGTCGACGAGCTCATCCGCACCGGCTTGCTGGAGGAGCTGGGCCCCGAGCGGCCCGGACGCGTGGGCCGTCCCGGGTCGGCGCTGGCGGTGAGCGGGCGGGGTCCCGCCGGTATCGGCGCCGAGATCGGCGTCGACCACCTCGCGGTGTGCGCGGTCGATCTGCGCGGGGAGGTCCGCGGCCGGGCGGTGCGGCACGTACCGAACCGGGACCGCTCCCCCGAGCCCGTGCTCGCGGAACTCACCGAGCTGATCCACCGGGTGGTGGCCGAGGCGGAGGGCGAGGGCCTGTGGCCGGCCGGACTCGCGGTCGCCGTCCCCGGTCTGGTGGCCCGCGACGCCCGGACCGTCGTCCGCGCGCCGAACCTCGGGTGGCTCGACACGGACCTCGGCGCGCTGCTCCCCGCGAAGCTTCCGCTCACCGTGGCCAACGAGGCCAACTTCGGTGCGCTCGCCGAACTGTGGCTGGGCGAGGACACCCCGCGCGACTTCCTGCACGTCTCGGCCGAGATCGGTATCGGTGCGGCGGTCGTCGTGGACGGCCGGGTGCTGCACGGCAACCGGGGTTTCGCGGGCGAGCTCGGCCATGTGCCGGTGTGGCCCGAGGGTCCCGCCTGCGCGTGCGGCGGCCGGGGCTGCCTGGAGCAGTACGCCGGCGAGGAGGCGGTGCTGCGCGCGGCCGGACTCGAGCCCGGCGAGGACCGGGTGGGCCTGCTCGCGGGCCGCGCCGAACAGGGCGACGCCGCCGTACGGCGTGCCCTGCACGACGCGGGCACGGCGCTCGGCATCGCCCTGACCGGGGCGGCCAATCTGCTGGACCCCGAGAGCGTGGTGCTGGGCGGCGCGCTGTCCGGGCTCTCGCCCTGGCTGCTGCCGTCCCTGCGCTCCGAGCTGGCCCGGCGCACCGCGGGGCCGGCCTGCACGGTGTCGGTGTCCGTGCTGGGCCCCCAGGGGCCCCTGCTGGGCGCCGCGCACTCGGTCGTGCGGGGTGTCCTGGACGACCCTGCGGCGGTGGCGGAACAGGTCTGACCGCAGGCCGGACGGGCGGCTCACGCCTGACCGCCCGTCACGCCGGCCGCGACGGCGCTCCGGACGTCAAGGTCCCGTGGTCACGGCGGCGGTGCTGTGCGTACCGGGTGCGGGGGAATCCGCCCGGTGGGGGCCGGTCGCGCAGTTCCCCGCGCCCCTGACAACGACGAGGGCCGCACCCCCCAAGCCAACCGCGGCCCGGTGGGGGCCGGTCGCGCAGTTCCCCGCGCCCCTGCAGGGCGACGGGGGCCGCACCCTCAAGCCAACCGCGACCGGCCGCGACGGCGCCGCGGCTGACCTGCCCCTGCCCCGGTCGCACGTGACCTCCCGCAGTACTCGTCATCGCCACCCGCCCGGCGCGGCCGCCGTCACGCGGGCGACTCCCGGCTACGGAGCGGTTCCCCCGGCCGGCCTCACGGGCTCAGGCTGCCGACGATGTCGGCGGTCGCCGTGAGGCCGCTGTGGATCGTGGGCGCGATGCTGGTGCTGGCCAGGTAGAACCCCAACAGCAGGCACACCAGGGCGTGGGAGATCTTCAGCCCGCCGTTGCGCAGGAAGATCACCGCCAGGACCGAGAGCAGCAGCACCACAGAGATGGAAATGGCCATCGTCAACCTCCTCCGCCACACCTGTTTCGCGGCGTTCGGCCGCAAGTGTGGCGTAGCGGAGGGTTCGTCCGGGCGGCTGACCTGTCCTCCGAACGTGTGGTGTCACGCCTTCCTGTGGGCGTCGAGGAACGCTTCGAGGCCCGCCAGGTCGTCGGTGTTGAGGTGGTCGACGTCCGCCGCGACCAGTTCGCCCCAGAGCGCGTCGCGGGCCGGGCCCGGGAGGTCCGGGGTGGCCCAGAAGCGCACCCGCTGCCCGCGGGCGTGGGCGGTGCGCACCAGGGCGCGCAGTCTCCGGCGCTCGGCGTCGGGGAAGGCGCCGACGCCCTGCCAGGTGAAGTGGAGCGTCCAGTTGTCGCTGATGAGCGGCGCGAAGGAGGCCGGCGCGGGGCCTCCGAGGTCGGCGAGCCGACCGTCGTAGAAGGCGTGGCGGACCCGCTGGGCCTCCATGGGCGCGCGGGCGGCACGGTCGCCGGAGACGACGGCGGTGACCGGCCCGGTCCGCACCCTGCCGTGCGCGCAGGTGGTGAACAGGCCGTTGTAGCGGCGCAGTCGACGGTCGAGTTCGGCGTAGGTGGACGCGCCCTCGGTCTTGAGGTCGATCAGGAGCTGGAGGGACCCGCGGTGTCCGCGGTACACCGTGCCGCGATGGGCGTGGACGCGGGCGGCGAGCGGGTCCAGGTACAGGGACTCCAGGGTGCGGGCGGGGTCGAGGTCCTCGGGGTCGTGGGCGACGAGGAGTTGTCCGCCGACCAGGTAGACGTCCGCCTCGACGCTGCCGAAGCGGTGGTCGAGGGCGTCGAACAGGGGGCGGGGGTGCTCGTAGTCGTTGTGCGCGTGGGCACGCCACAACGGGCGGGGACGGTGCGGGGGTTGGCCGGCCGACGCGTGGGCCGCGGGGAGGACGGCCGGGCTCGCGAGGGCGACGCCGAGGGCGGTGAGGGCTCTGCGACGGGTGGTGGGGGCCATGCTCTGCCTCTCTGAAGTGCCGTACGGGGTCCCAGCGAGTATGGGGTCCCGCGGCGCGCAAGAAGCAGAGTCGTGCGAGGAGTTGGCCGGTTCGCCGTCACCCGTTCATCTCGGGGCGGGCACGTCGGCGGCCCGCCCTTCGGGGGCGGGCCGCCGATGTCCGTGGTGGAGGGTCGGTCAGGGCGCGGGCAGTTCGACCAGGCCGGCCAGCGCCTCGCGGTGGGCGCCCGCCGTGCCGAGGGCGATCGAGTCGGCCTTGGCACGCTTGAGGTGCAGGTGCGCCGGGTGTTCCCAGGTCATGCCGATGCCGGCGTGCAGTTGCACTGCCTCCTCGGTGGCGCGGACGGCGACGGGGGCTGCGTAGGCCTGCGCCACGGTGACCGTCACGTCCGTGTCCTCGCCCGTCGCGAGGGCGTCGGCGGCGGCCCGTGCGGCGGCTCGCAGGTTGACGATCTCCAGCCACAGCTGGGCGAGCCGGTGCTTGAGCGCCTGGAACCCGCCGACGGGGCGGTTGAACTGCTTGCGGTCCTTCAGGTACCGGACCGTTTCGGTCAACGCCCACTCGGCGACGCCGAGTTGCTCCGAGGCGAGGAGTCCCGCACCGGCCCGCAGGGCCCGGCGTACGGCCGGTCCGGCGTCGCCCAGGCGGCGGCCCGGGGCGCCGTCGAGGGTGACGCGGGCGAGGGGCCGGGTGAGGTCGAGGGATGTCTGCGGGGTGACGGTGACCGCGTCGGCCGTCACCGCGTACAGCCCGCCGTCGTCCGCCGGCACCAGCAGGACGTCGGCGACGGCGGCGTCGGCGATGCCCGTCACCTCGCCGTGCAGGGTGGCGCCGTTCGCGCGGACGGTGGCGTACGCGGCGCCGGGGGCGGTGTGCAGGCCGACGGCGAGCGCGCCGATGCGCCGCCCGGACGCCAGGTCCGCGAGCAGGTCGTCGCCGTCGGCGCAGGCCAGCAGTGCCTCGGTGGCCACCACGGCGCTCGTCAGGTACGGCACCGGTGCGACCGCGCGTCCCAGCTCCTCCAGGACCACGGCGGCCTCGCGGTGGGTGGCGCCCTGACCGCCCCTGTCCTCGGGCACCAGCAGGCCGGCGAGCCCCATGCCGTCGGCGAGCGCCTTCCACAGGGACAGGTCGTGCGGGGCGGCCGACTCGATCCGGGCGAGCACGGACGCGGCGTCGCAGTGGTCGGTGAGCAGGTCCCGGAGGGCGGCGCGGAGCGCCTCTTCCTCCTCCGAGTACAGAAGATCGCTCATCGGGCGAGGTCCTTCCAGGCGACGTCCTTGTCGGTGCGCGGCTCGGCGGGCAGGCCGAGGACGCGCTCGGCGACGATGTTCAGCAGGACCTCGCTGGTCCCGCCCTCGATGCTGTTGCCCTTGGAGCGCAGGTAGCGGTAGCCGGCGTCGCGGCCGGTGAAGTCGACCAGTTCGGGGCGGCGCATGGTCCAGTCGTCGTACAGCAGCCCCTCCTCGCCGCGCAGTTCGACCTCCAGGCCGCTGATCTCCTGGTTGAGGCGGGCGAAGGCGAGCTTCATGCCGGCGCCCTCGGGGCCGGGCTGTCCGGCGACGAGCTGCTGGCTCAGGCGTTCGCCGGTGAGCCGGGCGACCTCCGCCTCGACCCACAGCTTCAGCAGCCGCTGGTGCAGGTCGTGGGTCCGCAGTTCGGGGCGTTCGCGCCAGGTCTTCGTGATCGGGCCGATCATGCCGCCCTCGCGGGGCAGCCGCCTGCCGCCGATGGCGACGCGCTCGTTGTTCAGGGTGGTCTGGGCGACCCGCCAGCCGTCGCCGGACTCGCCGAGGCGGCGGCTGTCGGGGATGCGGACGTCGGTGAGGAACACCTCGTTGAACTCGGCCTCGCCGGTGATCTGGCGCAGCGGCCGCACCTCGACGCCGGGGTCGGTCATGTCGCACACGAAGTAGGTGATGCCCCGGTGCTTGGGCACGTCCGGGTCGGTGCGGGCGATGAGGATGGCCCAGCGGGCGACGTGGGCGCTGGACGTCCACACCTTCTGCCCGTTGACCACCCAGTCGTCGCCCTCACGGACGGCGCGTGTGCCGAGCGCGGCCAGGTCGGAGCCGGCGCCGGGCTCGCTGAAGAGCTGGCACCAGACCTCCTCGCCGGTCCACAGCGGCCGCAGGAAGCGTGCCTTCTGCTCGTCGGTGCCGTACTGGAGGATGGTCGGGGCGGCCATGCCCAGGCCGATGCCGATGCGGCGCGGGTCGTTGTCGGGGGCCCCGGCGGCCGCGAGTTCGGCGTCCACGACGACCTGGAGCGAGCGCGGGAGGCCCAGTCCGCCGAGCCCTTCGGGGAAGTGCACCCAGGCGAGCCCGGCGTCGAAGCGGGCGCGCAGGAAGTCCAGGCGCTCGGTGTCGGCGGGCGGGTGCGCGGCCAGCAACGCGGCGGTGCGGCGGCGCAGTTCGTCGGCGTCGGTCATGCGGCGGCTCCGTTCTCCCCCGTGGGCAGCACGGCGACGCGTCCGGTGGTGACGCCGTCGGCGACGCGCTGCACGGCGTCGGCGGCCCCGGCGAGCGGCACGCGCTCGCTCACCAGCGGCTTGATCGCGCCTTTGGCTGCGAGTTCGGTGAGCTGTTCGTGGCAGTGCCGGACCAGCTCGGGGTTCCTGGTGTTGTAGAGGCCCCAGTGCAGGCCGAGGATCGCGTAGTTCTTGATCAGGGCGTGGTTGAGGCCGGGGCTCGGGATGGCGCCGCTCGCGAAGCCCACGATCACGATGCGGCCCTCGAAGGCGACGGTCTTGGCCGACTGGGTGTACGCGTCCCCGCCGACCGGGTCGAAGATCACGTCGGCGCCGCGTCCGCCGGTGGCCTCCTTGACCGCGGCGACGACGTCCTGTTCGCGGCGGTCGATCACCACGTCGCAGCCCAGGTCTCGGGCGACGGCGGCCTTGCCGGCGCCGCCCGCCACGCCGATGACGGTGGCGCCGGCCGCCTTGCCGAGCTGCACGGCGGCGCTGCCCACCCCGCCCGCGGCGGCGTGCACGAGCAGGGTCTCGCCGGCCTCCAGGCGGGCCCGCCGGTGCAGGGCGAACCAGGCGGTCTGGTAGCCGATGTGCAGGGCGCCGGCCTCGGCGTCGTCCAGGGTGTCCGGCGCGGGCAGCAGGGCGGCGGCGTCCGCGAGGGCGTACTCGGCGAAACCGCCGTGCGGCAGGGCCGGGTTGGCGATCACCCGGCGCCCGTCCTCGGTCTCGCCGCAGATCTCCACGCCCGGGGTGAAGGGCAGCGGCGGCCGGACCTGGTACTGGCCCCGGCACATCAGCGCGTCCGGGAAGTTGATGTTGGCGGCGCGCACCCGGAGCAGCACCTGCCCCTCCCCGGGGGTCGGCCGTTCGACCTCGGCGAGGCGCATCACCTCGCCCGGCTCGCCGAGTTCGTGCACTTGCCATGCCTGCATGCGGGGCCTCCACGGGACGGTGAACGTCGTCTTCGCTGACCGGGTCCCCCGCATACTAAGCGGTCGCTTGCCTCAAGGGAACCGTCCCGCTCAGCCCGTCTTCGGCCGCGCCCGCACGTGCATCCGCTCCCCCTGCGGTCCGAACAGGCTGAGGAACTCCACCGGCCCCTCCCCCGTCGAGCCGAACCAGTGCGGCACCCGTGTGTCGAACTCGGCGGCCTCCCCCGGCGTGAGCACCACGTCGTGGTCGCCCAGCACCAGCCGCAGCCTGCCGGAGAGGATGTACAGCCACTCGTAGCCCTCGTGGGTGCGCGGGTCGGGCTCCAGCTTCCGCTTGGGTTCGAGCACCTTGTACGCCTGGAGGCCGCCGGGCTGCCGGGTGAGCGGCCAGTGGGTGCGCCCGCCCCGCTCGATCGGCTGGGCGCGCACCCGCGGATCACCCACCGGGGGCGCGCCGACCAGTTCGTCCAGCGACACCTGATGGGCCTGGGCGATCGGCAGCAGCAGGTCCAGGCCCGGTTTGCGCTGCCCGGACTCCAGCCGGGACAGGGTGCTGACCGAGATGCCGGTCGCCTCCGCCAGCGCCGCGAGCGTCACCTCCCGTTCCTTCCTGATCCGGCGCAGCCGGGGGCCCACTTCCGCGAGAACGTCGTCCGTCACCATGCGCACATTGCAGTTTCGGCAAAGTTGTTTGTCAATCCGTGCCGTCCGGGGCGACCGTCGTCGTGGAGGTGGTCGCCATGCAGACGACGAACGAGACGGACCGCACGGAAAGCCGCTACGACGTGGTCGTGGTGGGAGGAGGAGCGGCGGGACTGTCCGCCGGGCTGGTGCTGGGGCGGGCCCGGCACCGCACGCTGGTGGTCGACGCCGGCGAGCCGCGCAACGCGCCCTCGGCCCACATGCAGGGCTATCTGACCCGGGACGGGATGGCGCCCGCCGAGTTCCTGGCGCTCGGCCGGGAGGAGATCGCGCGCTACGACGTGGAGCTGGTCCGGGACCGGGTCGTGGACGTCACCCCCGGCGGGGACTTCACGGTGGCGCTGGAGAAGGGCGGGAGCGTGCGCGCGCGGCGGCTGATCGTGGCCACCGGGCTGAAGGACGAGATGCCGGACGTCCCCGGGGTCGCCGAGCGGTTCGGACGGGACGTGCTGCACTGCCCGTTCTGCCACGGCTGGGAGGTGCGCGACGAGCCCTTCGGGGTGCTCGCGTCGAGCGCGATGAGCGTGCACCAGGCGCTGATGGTGTCCCGGTGGTCGAAGGACACGATGCTGTTCCTGCACCGGGTCGCCGAGGAGGAGCTGACCGACCTCGACCTGCGGCGACTGGCCGCGGCCGGGGTGGGTGTGGTGCCCGGTGAGGTGGCCGGGCTGGTGGCCGAGGACGACCGGCTCACCGGGGTGCGGATGTCCGACGGCACCGTGCACCCCCGGTCCGTGCTGTTCGTGGGGCCGCGTCCGGTGCCGCAGACGGGGCTGCTGGAGCGGCTGGGCGCGGAGATGGACGAGACGCCGTTCGGGACGTACCCGGTCGTCGACGGGAACGGGCTGACCAGCGTGCCGGGCGTGTGGGCGGCGGGCAACGCGATCGGGTTCACCGAGCAGGTGGTGCACGCGGCGAGCGGCGGGTACCGGGCGGCGACCGCGGTCGTCGGGGACCTGCGGATGACGGACCTGGACGCGGCGATCGCCGGATGACCGTGCGCGGCGCGGGTGTGGAGGGCCCGCCTCCGTAGCACCATGGCTGCATGTTGCTGTCCCGGCTGGCCCAGGTGTCCCAGGAGGTGGCCGCCACCTCGGCGCGGTCCCGGAAGACCGCCCTGCTCGCCGAGCTGTTCCGGGAGGCCGAGCCGGACGACGTCCCGGTGGTCATCCCCTATCTGGCGGGCCGGCTGCCGCAGGGGCGGATCGGCGTCGGCTGGAAGGTGCTGAGCCGTCCGGTCACGCCCGCGGACGAGCCGTCCCTGACGGTGCGCGAGGTGGACGCGCTGCTCACCCGGCTCGCCGAGGTGTCCGGGCCCGGCTCGCAGGCGGAACGCGGCCGGCTGGTCGGCGAGCTGCTGGGCGCGTCCACCGAGGCGGAGCAGCGGTTCCTCGTGGGGCTGCTCACCGGCGAGGTCCGGCAGGGCGCGCTGGACGCGGTGGCGGTGGAAGGGCTGGCCCGGGCGACGGGCGCGGTCCCGGCGGACGTACGGCGGGCGGTGATGCTCGCCGGGTCCCTGCAGCCGGTCGCCGGGGCGCTGCTGGCGGACGGGCCCGAAGCCCTCGAACGATTCCGGCTCACCGTCGGGCGTCCGGTGCAGCCGATGCTGGCGCACAGCGCCTCCTCGGTCGCCGAGGCGGTCGGGAAGCTGGGCGCCTGCGCGGTCGAGGAGAAGCTCGACGGCATCCGCGTCCAGGTGCACCGCGACGGGGACACCGTGCGGGTGCACACCCGCACCCTGGACGACATCACGGACCGGCTGCCCGAGGTGACCGCCGCGGCGCGGGAGCTGGCGGTGGGGCGGTTCATCCTGGACGGGGAGGTCATCTCCTTCGACGGCACCGGGCGACCGCGGTCCTTCCAGGAGACCGCCGGGCGGGTCGGGTCCCGGGTGGACGTGGCGACGGCGGCCCGGGAGACGCCGGTGGCCCCGGTGTTCTTCGACGCGCTCTCGGTCGACGGCCGCGACCTGCTGGACCTGCCGTTCACCGAGCGGCACGCGGAACTGGCCCGGCTGGTCCCGGAACCGATGCGGGTGCGGCGCACGGTGGTGTCGGGGCCCGAGGACCTGGAGACGGCGGAGCGGTTCCTCGCCGAGACGCTGGAGCGCGGCCACGAGGGCGTCGTCGTCAAAGGACTGGATGCTCCCTACAGCGCGGGACGGCGCGGTGCGTCCTGGCTGAAGGTCAAGCCGGTGCACACGCTGGACCTGGTGGTGCTGGCCGCCGAGTGGGGCCACGGGCGCCGCACCGGGAAGCTGTCCAACCTGCACCTGGGCGCCCGCGCCGCCGACGGCGGATTCGTGATGCTCGGCAAGACGTTCAAGGGCATGACCGACGCGATGCTCCAATGGCAGACCGAGCGGCTGCGGGAGATCGCGCTCGACGAGAACGGCTACACCGTGACCGTGCGCCCCGAACTCGTCGTGGAGATCGCCTACGACGGCCTGCAGCGCTCCAGCCGCTACCCGGCCGGTGTCACCCTGCGCTTCGCCCGGGTGATCCGCTACCGCGAGGACAAGCGCCCGGAGGAGGCGGACACGGTGGAGACCCTGCTCGCCGCCCACCCGGAGGTACGGCCGTGACGAAGGCCCGCAGCGCCGGACTGCTGCTGTTCCGGCGCACCGGTGAGGGCGTCGAGGTGCTGCTCGGCCACATGGGCGGCCCGTTCCACGCGCGCCGGGACGCCGGGGCGTGGACGGTGCCGAAGGGCGAGTACGAGCCCGACGAGCCCGCGTGGGAGGCGGCGCGCCGCGAGTTCGAGGAGGAGCTGGGGCTGCCCCCGCCGGACGGGGAGGCGGTGCCGCTCGGGGAGGTGCGCCAGTCGGGCGGCAAGACCGTGACCGCGTGGGCGGTGGAGGCCGACCTGGACCCGGCGGCCGTGGTGCCCGGCACGTTCACCATGGAGTGGCCGCCCAGGTCGGGACGGACGCAGGAGTTCCCGGAGCTGGACCGGGTCGCCTGGTTCTCCCTGGACCGGGCCCGCGAGGTGGTCGTCTCCGCACAGACCGCGTTTCTGGACCGCCTGGCGGAGCACTCGCTCTGAGAGGCCCTCCCGCGTTGCGGCGCCCACCGGCGCGCGGGAAGGTCGTCAGAGCACAGCCCGTCCCATGGAGGCCAGTGATGCACATCGCCACGGTGAATCCGGCGAACGGCGAGACCGTCAAGACGTACCACCCCATGGACGAGGACGAGCTGGAACGCCGGCTCCAGCTCGCGGAGGCCACGTTCCGCACGTACCGGACGACGACCTTCGAGGAACGCTCCCGCCTGATGCACCGGGCCGCCGAGATCCTCGACGAGGACCAGGACGCCATCGGCCGGGTGATCACCACGGAGATGGGCAAGCCGATCACGCAGGCGCGCGCGGAGGCCGCGAAGTGCGCCAAGGCGATGCACTGGTACGCCGACCACGCGGCCGAGCTGCTCGCCGACGAGGAGCCCGGCGCCTCCGACGTGAAGGACTCCGGCGCCTCCCGGGTCCTGGTGCGCTACCGGCCGCTGGGGCCGGTGCTCGCGGTGATGCCGTGGAACTTCCCGCTGTGGCAGGTGGTGCGGTTCGCCGCCCCCGCCCTGATGGCGGGCAACGTCGGGCTGCTCAAGCACGCGTCGAACGTGCCGCAGACCGCCCTGTACCTGGAGGACCTCTTCCACCGCGCGGGCTTCACCGAGGGCTGCTTCCAGACCCTGCTGATCGGCTCCGCCGCGATCGACGACCTGCTGCGGGACGAGCGGATCAAGGCGGCCACCCTCACGGGCAGCGAGCCCGCGGGCCGGGCCGTCGCCTCCACCGCCGGGGAGATGATCAAGAAGACGGTGCTGGAGCTGGGCGGCAGCGACCCGTTCGTGGTCATGCCCTCCGCCGACCTGGACCGGGCCGCCGAGGTCGCGGTGACCGCCCGGGTGCAGAACGCCGGGCAGTCCTGCATCGCCGCCAAGCGGTTCATCGTGCACACGGACGTCTACGACGCCTTCGCCGAGCGGTTCGTCGCCGGGATGAAGGCGCTGAAGGTCGGCGACCCGACCGAGGAGGACACCGACGTCGGACCGCTCTCCAGCGAACGGGGCCGCCAGGACCTGGAGGAGCTGGTCGACGACGCCGTGCGGGCCGGCGCCACGGTGCTGTGCGGTGGCGAACGCCCGGACGGGCCCGGCTGGTTCTACCCGCCGACCGTGCTGGCCGGGATCGACCGGGAGATGCGCATCCACCGGGAGGAGACCTTCGGGCCGGTCGCCACGCTCTACCGCGTGGACGACCTGGACGAAGCGGTACTGATCGCCAACGACACGCTTTTCGGGCTGAGTTCCAACGTCTGGACCCGTGACGAGGCGGAGATCGACCGGTTCGTACGGGATCTGGAGGCGGGCAGCGTGTACGTGAACGGCATGACGGCGTCCCACCCGGCGTTCCCGTTCGGCGGCGTGAAGCGCTCCGGCTACGGACGTGAGCTGTCCGGGCACGGAATCCGCGAGTTCTGCAACATCACCACGGTTTGGCACGGCGCGTGACGCCCGCACGGCTACGATCCCGACTGTGAACCGCGAAGTGACACTGCCCCTGATCGTCGACGATCGCGGCACCCTCCAGGTGGCCGCCGCCGACGTCAGCAAGCTGCTGCGCACGGTGGGCGGCCGGTGGGTCCGGCTGGTCGAGGCCGGCGAGGGCGGACTCGACGAGGACACGGTCGCCGCGCTGACGATCGAACTCGCGAAGCTCGCCGACCGGATCGACGTCGCGTGCATCGCCCACAGCAGCGGCACCACGCCGTAACGGACACCACGAGAAACGCGAGACCCGGCGGTGCCGCCCGCACCGCCGGGTCGTTCCGTGGGGGCAGCCGCTAGCGGATGGGCATGCCCGAGAGGGTGCGGGCGATCACCAGGCGCTGGATCTCGCTCGTCCCTTCGAAGATGGTGTAGATGGCGGCGTCCCGGTGCATCCGCTCGACCGGGTACTCGCGGGTGTAGCCGTTGCCGCCGAGGATCTGGATCGCCTGGGCGGTGACCTTCTTGGCGGTCTCGCTGGCGAACAGCTTCGACATCGAGCCCTCGGCCGCGGTGAACGGCTTGCCGTTGACCGCCATCCAGGAGGCGCGCCACACCAGCAGGCGGGCGGCGTCGATCTGGGTGCGCATGTCGGCGAGCTGGAAGGCGACGCCCTGGTTGTCGATGATCGGGCGGCCGAACTGTTCACGCGTCTGGGCGTACTCCAGGGCGACCTCGTAGGCGGCGCGGGCGGTGCCCACCGCCATGGCGCCGACGGCCGGGCGGGACGCCTCGAAGGTGGCCATGGCGGCGTTCTTGACGCGCTCGCCGCCCTTCTTCGCCCGCTCCCGGGCACGGGCCAGGCGCTCGTCCAGCTTCTCCTTGCCGCCGAGCAGGCAGGAGCCGGGGACGCGGACGTTGTCGAGGATGACCTCGGCGGTGTGCGAGGCGCGGATGCCGTGCTTCTTGAACTTCTGGCCCTGGGAGCAGCCGGGGGTGTCCGGCGGGATGATGAAGGAGGCGTGGCCCTTGGAGCCGAGGTCCGGGTCGACGACCGCGACCACGACGTGGACGTTGGCGATGCCGCCGTTGGTCGCCCACGTCTTGGTGCCGTTGAGGACCCACTCGTCCTTGGCCTCGTCGTACACCGCGCGCGTGCGCATCGACGCCACGTCGGAGCCGGCGTCGGGCTCGGAGGAGCAGAACGCGGCGACCTTCACGTCGTTCGCGTCGCCGTACATCTGGGGGATCCAGGTGCCGATCTGCTCCTCGGTGCCGTTGGCGAGGACGCCGACGGCCGCGAGGCCGGTGCCGACGATCGACAGCGCGATGCCCGCGTCGCCCCAGAACAGCTCCTCCATCGCCATGGGGATGCCGAGGCCGGTTGCGTCGAAGTACTGCTGGGCGTAGAAGTCCAGGGAGTAGATGCCGACCTTGGCCGCCTCCTGGATGACCGGCCAGGGAGTCTCCTCACGCTCGTCCCATTCGGCGGCGGCGGGGCGGATGACGTCGGCGGCGAAGCCGTGCAGCCAGTCCCGCACCTCCTTCTGTTCGTCGTTGAGCTCCATGGTGAACTCGGCCATGACTCCTCCAGCGGCGGCACACGTGCGTGTTACTTGCGGTAACCCCAGTCTGTTACCGGCAAGTAGGAAAAGTCAACTCCCCAGGACGGGTCGGTATCCCGTTCGATGTCCGGACCTCGGTCAGTGTTAGTTTGCGCAGGCGTCACCGATTCAGCACGGGTGGGGAGAGCACATGGACACCACACAGCGGACCGAGCAGCAGCGGTCCGCCGACCGACGCCGGCGCGAGCTGCTGGAGGCCGCCGACCGAGTGGTGCTGCGCGACGGCCCGGGGGCCTCGATGAACGCCATCGCCGCCGAAGCCGGCATCACCAAGCCGATCCTCTACCGGCACTTCGGCGACAAGGGGGGACTCTACGCCGCCCTGGCCAAACGGCACACCGACGCCCTGCTGTCCTCGCTGCGGGCCGCGCTGGACGCCCCCGCGGAGCGGCGGGAGCGGGTCGAGGCCACCCTGGACACCTACCTGTCGGCGATCGAGGCGCGGCCCCAGGTGTACCGCTTCCTGATGCATCCGGCGGAGGGCACACCGAGCGACCAGACCTTCGACGTCGGCAAGCACTCGGCGCCGCTGCTGCGCCGGATGGGCGAGGAGCTGGCGCAGGTGATCGAGGAGCGCCTTGACCTCGGACCGGGCAGCCACCAGCTGGCCCGGGTCTGGGGCCACGGCATCGTCGGCATGATGCACGCGGCCGGCGACTGGTGGCTGGGCGAACGCCCGTGCTCGCGGGCCGAGTTGGTCCGCAGCCTGGCCGACCTGCTGTGGGGCCGCCTGGCGGCGGCGGGCGACAAGGTCGGGGGGCCGGGCTTCTGAGCCCCGGGCCGGGGCCAGGCTCAGGCCGGGCGGTGCCAGGAGGCCCGGGAGACCTGGCGCATCAGCCTGCGGTGGCGGCGGCCGGCGAGCCGGTCGGCATAGACCGTGCCCTCCAGATGATCGCTCTCGTGCTGCAGGCACCGGGCGAAGAACCCCGTGCCGTGCACCGTGACCGGCTCCCCGGTGGCGGTGACCCCCTCGACCACCGCGTGGTCGTACCTCTCCGTCCCCGCCTCCAGGCCGGGCAGCGACAGACAGCCCTCCGGGCCGCGCACCACCACCCCGTCCGTCACCACCGGCCGTGGGTTCACCACGTGCCCCAGATGGCGCACCTCCTCGTCGTCCGGGCAGTCGAAGACGAACACCCGCAGCGGCACCCCGATCTGGTTCGCGGCCAGGCCCACGCCCTGCGCCGCGTACATCGTCGCGAACAAGTCCTCCACCAGCCGGGCGAGTTCCGGGCCGAAGTCGGTGACCTCCGCGCAGGGCGCGTGCAGCACCGGGTCGCCGAGCAGGGTGAGGGGCCGAACGCGTCCGTGGACGCCGGGGATGGAGCCGTGTCGCATGGCGGCAAGGGTACGGTCCTAGCGACCCCGCCCCGTCTCACGATGGGCCACGGTTCAGGAGGGCGAATGGATCTCGATAGGCTGAGCCCACACCACGTGGCCGTCAGGCACAGACGCGGCGCGTACGCAAGGAGGATCGAGAACTGATGGCAGGCAACTCGGACCCGCTCACGCCGCGGGCCAAGCTGGCCGTGACCGCCGGGAAGGCGGTCGCAGCGGCATCCCGCGCCGCGGGGCGCGGCAGCGGTTCGGTGATCGGCGGCCGGGTGGCACTCAAGCTCGACCCCGATCTCCTCGCCCGGCTCGCCCAGCACCTGGACGTGACCCTCGTCTCGGCGACCAACGGCAAGACCACCACCACCCGGCTCATCGCCGAGGCCCTCAAGGCGGCCGGCCCGGTCGTCTCCAACGCCCTCGGCGCCAACATGCCGGCCGGCATCACCTCGGCCCTCGCGGCCGGCGCGGAGTCCCGCTTCGGCGTGATCGAGGTCGACGAGAAGTACCTCGTCGGCGTCGCCCAGGCCACCGAGCCGAAGTGCATCGCGCTGCTCAACCTCTCCCGCGACCAGCTCGACCGCGCCGCGGAGACCCGGATGCTCGCGGAGAACTGGCGCGAGGGCCTGGCCGGCACCAAGGCCGTCGTCGTGGCCAACGCCGACGACCCGCTGGTGGTGTGGGCCGCGTCGTCCTCCCCCAACGTGATCTGGGTGGCCGCCGGCCAGATGTGGAAGGACGACGCCTGGTCCTGCCCGTCCTGCGGCGGTGTGATGCAGCGTCCGGGCGACGACTGGTTCTGCGGCGAGTGCGGCTTCCGCCGCCCCACGCCGAGCTGGGCGCTCTCCGGCGACCACGTGCTCGACCCGCACGGCTCCGCCTGGCCGATCCACCTCCAGCTGCCGGGCCGCGCCAACAAGGCCAACGCCGCGTCCTCCGCCGCCGTCGCCGCCGTCTTCGGGGTGCCGCCGCAGGTCGCCCTGGAGCGCATGTACCAGGTGCAGGCCGTGGCCGGCCGCTACGACGTCGTCCAGTTCCAGGGCCGTGACCTGCGCCTGCTGCTCGCGAAGAACCCCGCCGGCTGGCTGGAGACGTTCTCCCTCATCGACCCGCCGCCGACCCCGGTGATCCTCTCGGTGAACGCGCGCTCCGCCGACGGCACCGACACCTCCTGGCTGTGGGACGTCGACTACACCCGGCTGACCGGCCACCCGATCTGCGTCATCGGTGACCGCAAGCTGGACCTCGCGGTGCGTCTCGAGGTAGCCAACCAGCAGTTCCAGGTGTGCGAGAACCTCGACCAGGCGATCCAGATGTCTCCGCCGGGCCGGATCGAGGTCATCGCCAACTACACCGCGTTCCAGGATCTGCGCCGCCGCGTCGGCAACTGACCCACGACACCTCAGGGGACTTGAAGTGAGCGACAACCAGCTGCGGGTCGTCTGGATCTACCCGGACCTGCTCAGCACCTACGGCGACCAGGGCAACGTCCTGGTCGTCGAGCGCCGGGCGCGCCAGCGCGGCCTGGACGTGGCGCGGCTCGACGTGCGCAGCGACCAGCCCATCCCGACCTCCGGCGACATCTACCTGATCGGCGGCGGCGAGGACCGTCCGCAGCGGCTGGCCGCCGAGCGGCTGCGCCGCGACGGGGGCCTGCACCGGGCCGTGGGGAACGGCGCGATCGTCTTCTCGGTCTGCGCCGGCTACCAGATCCTCGGCCACGAGTTCATCAACGACCTCGGCCAGCGCGAGCCCGGCCTCGGCCTGCTCGACGTGGTGTCGGTGCGCGGCGAGGGCGACCGGTGCGTGGGTGACGTGCTCGCGGACATCAACCCGCAGCTGGGGCTGCCCCCGCTGACCGGGTTCGAGAACCACCAGGGCATCACCCACCTGGGCCCCTCCGCCCGCCCGCTCGCCCAGGTCCGTTTCGGCAACGGCAACGGCACCGGGGACGGCACCGAGGGCGCGTTCAACGACACCGTCTTCGGCACGTACATGCACGGCCCCGTGCTGGCCCGCAACCCGCAGATCGCGGACCTGCTGCTGAAGCTCGCGCTGGACGTGAACGCGCTGCCGCCGACCGACGACCGGTGGTACGAGGCCCTGCGCAACGAGCGCATCGCGGCCGCCCAGCAGCCCGCGTGAGGCGCTGACCGAGCACGGTGAAGGAGGCGTCGGACAGGCCGGAACCGGCCCGTCTGACGCCTCCTCCGCACAGGTGAGCGGGGTGGTCCAGCAGGCGGACGCGGGATGCGGCACCGCCCCCCGGAGCGGCTAGGGTGGCGGGGATCGAGCCGGACAGCGCGGTCCGGTCCCGGCCCACTTCGAGAAGGTTGTTTCGGGCTATGCGCATTGGTGTCCTCACGTCCGGCGGCGACTGCCCCGGCCTGAACGCCGTCATCCGGTCCGTCGTGCACCGTGCCGTCGTCGACCACGGCGACGAGGTCATCGGCTTCCGCGACGGGTGGAAGGGCCTCCTGGAGTGCGACTACCTCAAGCTCGACCTCGACGCGGTGGGCGGCATCCTCGCCCGCGGCGGCACCATCCTCGGCTCGTCCCGGGTGCGTCCCGAGCATCTGCGGGACGGTGTGGAGCGGGCCCGGGGCCATGTCGCGGAACTCGGTCTGGACGCGATCATCCCCATCGGCGGTGAGGGCACCCTCAAGGCGGCCCGGCTGCTGTCCGACAACGGCCTGCCGATAGTGGGCGTGCCGAAGACCATCGACAACGACATCGCCGTCACCGACGTCACCTTCGGGTTCGACACGGCCGTCGGCGTGGCCACCGAGGCGCTGGACCGGCTGAAGACCACCGCCGAGTCGCACCAGCGCGTGCTGATCGTGGAGGTCATGGGCCGGCACACCGGCTGGATCGCGCTGCACTCCGGCATGGCCGCCGGCGCCCACGCCATCGTGGTGCCCGAGCGGCCCTTCGACATCGACGAGCTGACCGCCAAGGTCGGCGAGCGCTTCTCGGCCGGCAAGCGGTTCGCGATCGTGGTCGCGGCGGAGGGCGCCAAGCCGAAGGCCGGAACCATGGACTTCGACGAGGGCGGCAAGGACGTCTACGGCCACGAGCGGTTCGCCGGCATCGCCCGGCAGCTCTCCCTGGAGCTGGAGGAGCGGCTCGGCAAGGAGGCCCGCCCGGTCATCCTCGGGCACGTCCAGCGCGGCGGGACGCCCACCGCGTACGACAGGGTGCTGGCGACCCGGTTCGGCTGGCACGCGGTGGAGGCCGTGCACCGCGGCGACTTCGGGCGGATGACCGCCCTGCGCGGCAACGACATCGTCATGGTGTCGCTCGCGGAGGCCGTGGAGACGCTGAAGACCGTGCCCGAGGCGCGGTACGCCGAGGCGGAGTGCGTGCTCTGATCCTCCGGCCGCCGCCCTGCGCGTGAGACGGGCTTCACAGACCGCCCCCGGTGACGGACGTCGCCGGGGGCGGTTCTAGTCTGGTGCGGACCGATTGCGTACAACCTGGATCAAAAGGGAGCCGGCCGATGGATCACAGCGGGCACGGCATGACCATGGATCTGCCGCCGTTCACGCTGGGGCGAGGGCTCGCCTGGTCGGCGGACCCGTTCTTCCTCGTCGCCTGCCTGCTGGGGCTCGCGCTGTACGGCTGGGGCGTGGTCCGGCTGGTGCGGCGCGGTGACAAGTGGCCGGTGGGGCGGACGATCGCGTTCGTCGCCGGTGTGCTGAGCATCGGGCTCGTGATGTGCACCGCGCTGAACGACTACGGCATGGTGATGTTCAGCGTGCACATGGTGCAGCACATGGTCATCAGCATGGTGTCGCCGATCCTGCTCCTGCTCGGCGCCCCGATCACCCTGGCGCTGCGGGCGCTGCCCCCGGCGGCCGTGCGGGGCAGCAAGGGACCGCGTGAGCTGCTGCTGATGCTGTTGCACAGCCGCTACATGCGGGTCGTCACGCACCCGCTGTTCACCATCCCGATGTTCATCGCGAGCCTGTACGCCCTGTACTTCACCCCGCTGTTCGACTTCCTGATGGGGTCGGCGGTCGGGCACGCGGCGATGATGGTGCACTTCCTCGCCGTCGGCCTGGTGTTCTTCTGGCCGATCATGGGCGTGGACCCGGGTCCGCACCGGCCGGGGCACCTGATGCGGATGCTGGAGCTGTTCGCGGGCATGCCGTTCCACGCGTTCTTCGGCATCGCGCTGATGATGGCCTCCACCCCGATGGTCACCACCTTCCAGGACCCGCCCGCGTCGCTGGGCATCGACGCCCTGTCCGACCAGAACGCGGCCGGCGGCATCGCCTGGGCGTTCAGCGAGGTCCCCTCGGTCCTGGTGCTGATCGCGCTGCTGTTCCAGTGGTACGCCTCGGACCAGCGGCAGGCCCGCCGCACGGACCGCGCCGCCGACCGGGACGGCGACAAGGAGCTGGAGGCGTACAACGCCTACCTGGCCTCGCTCAACGCGCGCGGTTAGCTCCCGCACCGGCCTCGATTCCGGAAACCGGGGCACCATGGAGGGACCGAACCAGGAGGAGGGTGTCGCGATGCCCGGTACCACGAACGGTTCCACCTCGATCAAGACCATGGGAGTGATCACCGTCGGCGCCCTGGTCGCCGTGACGGCCTACACGGTGGCGCTCGGCAGCAACGGCTGGCTGTGGTTCGGCTGGGTCGTCCTGGGGCTGATCACTCTGGGGATGGTGGCCACCCGCAGCACCTGAGCACCCCGTCCGGGGGGCGGCTCGCCTCACCGCGGGGTGAGCCGCCCCGCCAGGTGCACGCCCGGCTGGTACTTGGGCAGCCGGACGGTGATCTTCATGCCCGCGCCCGCGGCGGTCTCGATGACCAGCCCGTGGGTGTCGCCGTAGACCTGGCGGAGCCGGTCGTCGACGTTGGACAGGCCGATGCCACCGGTGGGGCTGACCTCGCGGGCGAGGATGCGGCGCAGCAGGTCGGGGTCCATGCCGGCGCCGTCGTCCTCGATGACCACCAGTGCCTCGGCGCCCGCGTCCTGCGCGGTGATCTGGATGTGGCACTTGTCGGCCTTGCCCTCCAGGCCGTGCTTGACGGCGTTCTCCACCAGCGGCTGCAGGCACAGGAAGGGCAGGGCGACCGGCAGCACCTCGGGGGCGATCTGCAGGGTGACGGAGAGGCGGTCACCGAAGCGTGCCCGCACCAGCGCCAGGTAGTGGTCGATGGCGTGCAGCTCGTCGGCGAGGGTGGTGAAGTCGCCGTGCCGGCGGAACGAGTAGCGGGTGAAGTCGGCGAACTCCAGCAGCAGCTCGCGGGCGCGCTCGGGGTCGGTGCGCACGAAGGACGCGATCACCGCGAGCGAGTTGAAGATGAAGTGCGGGGAGATCTGCGCGCGCAGGGCCCGGATCTCGGCCTCGATCAGCCGGGTGCGGGACTGGTCCAGGTCGGCGAGCTCCAGCTGGACGGAGACCCAGCGGGCCACCTCCCCGGCGGCCCGCACCAGCACCGCCGACTCGCGGGGCGCGCAGGCGACGAGAGCGCCGTGCACCCGGTCGTCGACGGTGAGCGGGGCGACCACGGCCCAGCGGACGGTGCAGTCCGGGGTGTCGCAGCTGAGCGGGAAGGCCTCGCCGCGGCCGGTGTCCAGGGGGCCGGTGAGGCGCTCCATGATCTCGGCGCGGTGGTGGGCGCCCACACCGTCCCAGACGAGGACGTCCGCGCGGTCGGTGAGGCACAGGGCGTCGGTGCCGAGCAGGGAGCGCAGCTTGCGGGCCGACTTGCGGGCGGTCTCCTCGGTGAGGCCCGCGCGCAGCGGGGGTGTGGCCAGCGAGGCGGTGTGCAGGGTCTCGAAGGTGGCGTGCTCGACGGGGGTGCCGAGTCCCGCGAGGCCGGCGGGCCGTGCCGTGCGCCGGCCCAGCCAGAAGCCGGCGGCCAGCAGGGGCAGCACGGCGACGAGCAGCCCGGCGAGGAAACCGATCACGCGGACACCTCCGTACGCAGCTCTTCCGGCAGGTGGAAGCGGGCCAGGACCGCGGCCGTGCCGGGCGGGACCCGGCCGGGCGTGGCCAGCGAGACCAGCACCATGGTGAGGAAGCCCAGCGGCACCGACCAGAGGGCGGGCCAGGCGAGCAGCGCGTGCCAGGGCCCGGCGCCCGGGTAGCCGGCCATGGTGGCGGCCACGGCGAGGAACGCGGAGCCTCCGCCGACCAGCATCCCGGCCGCCGCGCCCGGCGGGGTCAGCCGGCGCCACCAGATGCCGAGGACGAGCAGCGGGCAGAACGACGAGGCGGACACGGCGAAGGCGAGGCCCACGGCGTCGGCCACCGGAAGCCCGCCGACCAGGATGCTCGCCGCCAGCGGGACGGCCATGGCGAGCACGGTGCCGAGACGGAAGTGGCGTACCCCTCGCGAGGGCAGCACGTCCTGGGTGAGCACCCCGGCCACGGCCATGGTGAGCCCGGAGGCCGTGGACAGGAACGCGGCGAACGCTCCCCCGGCGACCAGCGCGCCCAGCAGGTCGCCGCCGGTCCCGCCGATCATCCGGCCGGGCAGCAGCAGGACGGCGGCGTCCGCGTCCCCGGTGAGGGTCAGCTCGGGGGCGTACAGCCGGCCGAGGGCGCCGTAGACAGGGGGCAGCAGGTAGAAGGCGCCGATCAGACCGAGGACGGCGACGGTGGTGCGGCGGGCGGCGACCCCGTGCGGACTGGTGTAGAAGCGGACCACCACGTGCGGCAGGCCCATGGTGCCGAAGAAGGTGGCGAGAATCAGCCCGTACGTGGCGTACAGCGGGCGTTCGGTGCGGCTCTCGGCGCGGGAGGGCGACAGGGCGTCGTCGGCTCCGTTCCCGGTGGTGGGGACCTCCGTGCCCGCGGCGAAGGTGAGCCGGGTGCCGCTGTCGACGCGGTGGGTGCCGGCGGGGAGGTGGACCTCGGTGCCCGTGTGGTCGCGGCCGTCGACGGTGCCGTCCACGGTCACCGTGAGCGGGGAGGTGATGCGCAGGTCGACGGTGCCGTCGACGCGCACCACGCGCTGCTCGCGGAACTCGGCGGGCTCGTCGAAGGCGTGGCTGGGCGCCCCGTCGCGCTGCCAGGCGAGCACCAGGAAGAGCGCGGGCACCAGCAGGGCGGTCAGTTTCAGCCAGTACTGGAAGGCCTGGACGAAGGTGATGCTGCGCATGCCGCCTGCGGCCACTATCACCGTCACCACCACGGCGACGATCACCGCGCCGAGCCAGTCGGGGGCGTCGGTGAGCACGGTGAGGGTGAGTCCCGCGCCCTGGAGCTGGGGCAGCAGGTACAGCCAGCCGACGCCGACGACGAGGGTGCCCGCGAGCCGTCGCACCGTGTGCGAGGAGAGCCGGGCCTCGGCGAAGTCGGGCAGCGTGTAGGCGCCGGAGCGGCGCAGCGGCGCGGCGACGAACAGCAGCAGCACCAGGTAGCCGGCGGTGTAGCCGACCGGGTACCAGAGCATGTCCGGGCCCTGTATCAGGACGAGTCCGGCGATGCCCAGGAAGGAGGCTGCGGAGAGGTACTCGCCGCTGATGGCGGCCGCGTTGAGCCGGGGGCCGACGGTGCGGGAGGCGACGTAGAAGTCGGAGGTGGTGCGGGATATGCGCAGGCCGAAGGCGCCGACGAGGACGGTCGCGACGGCGACGAGCGCGACGGCGGTGACGGCGTAGGCGGTGTTCACGGTGGTGCCGGTCCCCTGGTCTCAGCGGTCCTCGACGAGCCGCACGAAGTCGCGTTCGTTGCGTTCGGCGCGGCGCACGTACCAGCGGGCGAGCAGGACCAGCGGGGGGTAGAGCCCGAAGCCGAGGACGGCCCACTCCAGGCGGCGGGCGTCCGGGGCGGCGGCGAAGACCAGCGGCAGCGGGCCGATGAGCAGGGCGAGGACGGCGAACACGGTGAGTCCGGCGCGCAACTGGATGCGCATCAGGGTGCGGACGTAGGTGTGGCCGAGGGTGGTCTGCTCGTCGATCTCGGTGCGCGGGCGGTAGTAGCCGGAGGTGCGGCGGGCACGGCGGGGCGGCCCGGTGACGACCACCCGGCGTTCGGCGGGTTCCTGGGGCATGTGGTCCTCTCCCCCGTCAGCCCGTGGTCCGGCGCATCAGCAGGTCCCGCAGCTCGCGGGCGTGGCGCCTGCTGACCTGGAGTTCCTCGGACCCGATCAGGACGCTCACCGTGCCGGCGTCGAGCCGCAGTTCGCCGATGTGGCGCAGGGCGACCAGATGGCGGCGGTGGATCCGGACGAAGCCGCGCGAGCGCCAGCGCTCCTCCAGGGTGGACAGCGGGATGCGCACGAGGTGGCTGCCGCGGTCGGTGTGCAGGCGGGCGTAGTCGCCCTGCGCCTCGACGTGGGTGATGTCGTCGACGGCGACGAAGCGGGTGACGCCGCCGAGTTCCACGGCTATGTGGTCGGGGTCGGGCTCGTGCACGGGGATGCGCGGGGCGGGGCCGGGCGGGGTGGTGCCGCGCTGGGCGGCGGCCCTCCTGACCGCTTCGGCCAGCCGCTCCTTGCGGACGGGTTTGAGCACGTAGTCGACGGCCTTGAGGTCGAAGGCCTGGACGGCGAAGTCCTCGTGGGCGGTGACGAACACGACGAGCGGCGGCCGGGCGAAGCCGGTGAGGAGCCGTGCGAGGTCCAGTCCGTCGAGGCCGGGCATCTGGATGTCGAGGAAGACGACGTCAATGGCCTCGGGCCCGTCGGGGCCGCTCTCCAGCGCGCGGTTGATGCGGCGCAGGGCCTCGGTGGCGTCGCCCGCGCCTTCCACGCTGCCGATGCGAGGGTCCGCGTTCAGCAGGTACAGCAACTCCTCCAGCGAGGGGCGTTCGTCGTCGACGGCGAGGGCGCGCAGCATGAAGGTGGAGTGTAGGGGGGATCTCCGGGTCGGGACTACGTGCCGGACAAGGGCGTTGCCGGGCGATCGGGCGCCCGGCCGTCTCCGCGGCGGACGCGGGGTGGCCGTGGGGCCGGCGTGGATACAGTGCCCGCATGAACAGCAGGCCCACGCCGTTCGACGAACTCGACCGGAAGATCGTCACCGCTCTGATGGCGAACGCCAGGACGTCCTTCGCGGAGATCGGGGCGTCCGTCGGTCTGTCGGCGACGGCGGTCAAGCGCCGGGTGGACCGGCTGCGGGAGACCGGGGTGATCACCGGGTTCACGGCGACCGTGCGCCCCTCCGCGCTGGGCTGGCGCACGGAGGCGTACGTGGAGGTGTACTGCGAGGGGGCGGCGCCGCCGCGGCGGCTGGCGGAGGTGGTGCGCAACCATCCGGAGATCGCGGCGGCGATGACGGTGACCGGGGGCGCGGACGCGCTGCTGCACGTGCGGGCGCGGGACGTGGAGCACTTCGAGGAGGTGCTGGAGCGCATCCGCCAGGAGCCGTTCATCCGGAAGACGATCAGCGTGATGGTGCTGTCGCACCTGCTGCCCGACAGTCCTGAGGCGGGAGTGACGCAGCCCGCCCCGGACGACGCACCGGACGTGCGCTGAGGGGCGGAAAGACGCAGTGTTCCTGCGTGGACGCGCAGGATCCGTCGCTTGTCGGCCGTGAGGCTTCGTTCGTACCGTGGAGTCACCCCCTGTTGACACCGTGTGAAGCGGAGGAACCCCTTCGTGCCCGAATCACGTGTGGCGCGCCCACGGCGCTTTCTCGTCTGCGAACCCCGGTTCTTCGCCGTGCGGTACGCGATCAATCCCTGGATGAGTCCCGACCGTCCCGTCGACGTCTCACTCGCCCGGCGGCAGTGGCTGGCGCTGGTCGACGCCTACCGCCGCCACGGCCATACCGTGGACACCGTGGAACCGCTGCCCGGGCTGCCCGACATGGTGTTCGCCGCGAACGCGGCGGTCGTCGTGGGGGGCCGCGTCTTCGGCTCCCGCTTCCACGCGCCGGAGCGGCGCCCGGAGTCGGTGCCGTACGAGGCCTGGTTCAAGGCGCAGGGATTCGACGTCCATCATCCGGAGTCGGTGTGCGAGGGCGAGGGCGACCTGGTGCCCGCCGGGCGCTGGATCCTCGCCGGGACCGGTTTCCGCACCACCCCCGAGGCGCACCGCGAGGTGCAGGAGTTCTTCGGGGTGCCGGTGATCGGCCTGACGCTGGTGGACCCGTACTTCTACCACCTCGACACGGCGCTGTTCGTGCTGGACGAGGAGAACGTCGCGTACTACCCGGAGGCGTTCTCGCCGGGCAGCCGTGAGGTGCTGGAGCGGCTGTACCCGGACGCCGTGCTCGCCACCCGCCAGGACGCCATGGCGTTCGGCCTGAACTCCGTCTCGGACGGCCGTCAGGTGTTCATCTCGCCGGAGGCGACGGCCCTCGCCGACCGGCTCGCCGACCGCGGTTACGTTCCCGTCCCCGTCGACCTGTCCGAGTTCCACAAGGCGGGCGGGGGCATCAAGTGCTGCACTCAGGAGATCCGCCCATGACCTCTGTCGCCCGTACGCGTTCGTCCGCCGAGCTGATCGGCGCGGAGGAGCCGGTCCTCGCACACAACTACCACCCGCTGCCCGTGGTCGTCGCCCGCGCGGAGGGCGCCTGGGTGGAGGACGTCGAGGGCCGCAGGTACCTGGACATGCTGGCCGGTTACTCGGCGCTGAACTTCGGCCACCGGCACCCGGCGCTGACCGAGGCGGCGCACCGCCAGCTGGACCGGCTCACGCTGACCTCCCGCGCCTTCCACAACGACCGCCTCGCGGGGTTCGCGGAGCGGCTGGCCGCGCTCACCGGCCTGGACATGGTGCTGCCGATGAACACCGGCGCCGAGGCGGTGGAGAGCGGCATCAAGGTGGCCCGCAAGTGGGCCTACGACGTCAAGGGCGTCCCCGCCGACCGGGCGACGATCGTGGTGGCTGCGGACAACTTCCACGGCCGCACGACGACGATCGTGAGCTTCTCCACGGATGAGGTCGCGCGGTCCGGGTTCGGCCCGTTCACCCCGGGTTTCCGGGTGGTGCCGTACAACGACCTCGCGGCCATGGAGGCGGCCGTCGACGAGACGACGGCGGCGGTACTGATCGAGCCCATCCAGGGCGAGGCGGGCGTGGTGATCCCGGACGACGGCTATCTGGCCGGGGTGCGGGAGCTGACGCGGCGCGCGGGCTGCCTGTTCGTCGCCGACGAGATCCAGTCGGGGCTGGGCCGCACCGGCCGCACGCTGGCCGTGGAGCACGAGTCGGTCGTCCCGGACGTGGTGCTGCTCGGCAAGGCGCTCGGCGGCGGCATCGTGCCGGTGTCGGCGGTGGTGGGCCGGCGCGAGGTGCTCCAGGTATTCCGTCCGGGTGAGCACGGGTCGACCTTCGGCGGGAACCCGCTGGCCGCCGCGGTGGGCACGGCCGTGGTGGAGCTGCTGGAGACGGGCGAGTTCCAGCGGCGGGCGGCGGAGCTGGGCGTGGTCCTGCGGGAGGGTCTGGAGGCGCTCGTCGGCAAGGGCGTCACCGGGTTCCGCAGCCGGGGCCTGTGGGCGGGCGTGGACGTCGACCCGGCGCTCGGCACCGGCCGGGAGATCAGTGAGCGCCTCATGCGCGAGGGCATCCTGGTGAAGGACACCCACGGTTCGACCGTGCGTCTGGCGCCTCCGCTGACGATCACCGCGGAGGAGCTGCGGGAGGCGCTGCGCACGCTGGAGAAGGTCATCGGCAACGGGTCCTGACCCTGGCCGTCACCGCCCCCGCCGGCTGTTACGGCGGGGGCACCGGCATGCCCCCGGGTCCGCACCGGGTGCACCGGTGGCCCACGCCCGGGAAGCCCCCGGACCGTCCCCGGGGTGAAGATGGGGGAAGGAATGGGGACAAAGGTGACAGAGCACTCTCAGCGACAGAGAGGCCGTCCGTGGACGGACACAAGGAGCGGGGAGTAACCCGACAGGGGTTCGACGTGGCCGACGCCGCGCCCCTGCTGCTGGACCCGCACGGCCTGGTGGCGGGCTGGACCACCCGGGCGGAACGGCTGCTGGGCCACACCTCGGCGGAGGCCGTGGGCCGCAAGTTCGCCGACCTGCTCGAACCCGACGACGCCCAGCGGGTGCCGGACCTGATCGAGCGGTGCCTGTGCGACAGCGAATGGGCGGGGCTGATGACCGCCCGGCACCGGGACGGGCAGCCGGTCGAGCTGATGGTGCGGGTCGCCCCGACCGCGACGCCTCGCGGCCCCGGCTCGCTGTTGGTGCTGCTGTCGGAGCTGGCCGACGCCCCCGGCTGGGACATGAGCCGCGACGTGCTGGAACAGATCGTCGACGGGAACCCCATCGGCATCGCGATCGTGGACACCGACCTGCGCTACGTGTGGTCCAACGCCGCCCTGGAGCAGTTCGGCGGGGGCCCCGCCGCGCAGCGCCTCGGGCTGCGGTTCGCGGACGTCCAGCCGGGCATGAACGCCGACGCCGTCGAGGAGCGGATGCGGCACGTGCTGGAGACCGGCGAACAGGTCGTCGACTACGAGCACGTCGGCCGGGTGCGCTCGGCGCCGCTGCGGGAGACCGCGCACATGCTGTCGTTCACCCGGCTCCAGGACGACCGGGGCCGCCCGATGGGCGTGTACTACACCGTCGTCGACATCACCGAGCGGCACCGCGCCCGCCAGCGCCTCGCCCTGCTCGACCGGGCCGGCGAGTACATCGGCCGCACCCTCGACATCATGAACACCGCGCAGGAGCTGGCGGACGTCGCCGTGCCCGGGGTCGCCGACTTCGTCACCGTGGACCTGCTGGAGACGGTGCTGCGGGGCGCCGAGCCGGCCCCGGAGCCGCTCGCCGGGTCCGCGCGGGTGCCGCTGCGCCGGGCGGGGCACCGGTCGCTGTTCGAGGACCTGCCGCGGACCGTCGTCGACAGCGGCGCGGTGGTCACCTACCTGGCCGACTCGCCGCCGGTGCGGTGTCTGACCACGGGCCGGTCGTGGCGGCAGGAGCAGCTCGACCCGCTGGGCGTCGAGTGGGCCGTGGGGACACCGGGCGGCCGGGAGTCCACCTTCCTGGAGCTGGGCCTGCAGAGCGTGATGATCGTCCCGATCCGGGCCCGCGGCGTCACCCTGGGCATCACCAGCTTCTTCCGCCGCCGCCAGAATCCCTTCGACGCGGACGACCTGCACCTGGCCGAGGACCTCGTCTCCCGCGCCGCCGTCTGCGTGGACAACGCGCGGCGCTACACCCGCGAGCGGGACGCCGCCCTCGTCCTCCAGCGCAGTCTCCTGCCGCGCCGGCTGCCCGAGCAGGACGCCGTGCAGGTGGCCGCCTGCTACCGGCCGGCCGACGAGCTGACCGGCCTCGGCGGCGACTGGTACGACCTGATCCCGCTGTCCGGCGCCCGGGTCGCACTGGTCGTGGGCGAGGTGCCGGGGCACGGCATCGGCGCCGCCGCGGCCATGGGGCGGCTGCGCACGGCGGTCCGGACGCTGGCCGCGATAGACCTGCCGCCCGAGGAGGTGCTCGCGCACCTGGACGACCTGGCGTCCCGGTCGGCGCGGGACGACGGCGACGGCGAGGACGGGGAGGGCGGGGACGGGGAGGACGGGGAGGTCGGGGACGGCACGGGCCACTCCGTGGGGTCCGGCTGCGTGTACGTCGTGTACGACCCGGCGGACGGCCGGTGCACGATGGCCGCCGCGGGCCATCCGGCGCCCGCCGTGGTGGCCCCGGACGGCACGGTCGGCTTCGTGGAGCTGCCGCAGGGGCCGCCGCTGGGCGTGGGCGGCCCGCCGTTCGAGGCGGTGGAGCTCTCCCTGGGCGAGGGCAGCACGCTGGTGCTGCACACGGACGGCCTGCTGGCGCACGGCGGGGACGGCACGGAGGCCGACCGGGAGCGGCTGCGGCGGGTCCTGGAGAGGACGGCGGGCGAGCTGGAGGTCGGCTGCCGGTCCGTGGTCGACGCGCTGGTCCCCTCCCGCCCGCACGACGACGTGGCCCTGCTGATGGCGCGGACCAGGCGGCTGGCGCCGGAGCAGGTCGCGGCGTGGGAGCTGGCGCCCGACCCGGCCGTGGTGGCCGACGCCCGCAGGACCGCTCAGGACCAGTTGTCCCGCTGGGGCCTCGACGACCTGATGTTCACCACGGAACTGCTGGTCAGCGAGCTGGTCACCAACGCGATCCGGCACGCCTCCGGGACCGTGCGGCTGCGCCTGATCCGGGAGCGGGCGCTGGTGTGCGAGGTGCTGGACGGCGGTGCCACCGCCCCGCATCTGCGTCATCCCCGCGCGATGGACGAGGGCGGCCGCGGACTGCTGCTGGTCTCGCAGCTCGCCGAGCGCTGGGGCACCCGGTTCGTACCCGACGGGAAGATCATCTGGGCGGAGCAGTCGCTGACCGCGCCGCCGGAGTGAGGCAGGGTCATGGCGCAGGTGTCGATCGACTACGAGGCGGTCTACCGTGCGCTGCCGGGCATGGTGGCGCTTCTGACCCCCGACCTGGTGTTCGCGGACGTCAACGAGGCCTATGTGCGCGGAACCGGCCGCCCGCGCGAGTCCCTGCTGGGCCGCCACGTGTTCGACGTGTTCCCGGAGCCCGTGAACGTGCGCGAGGCGAAGAACTCGCATCATCTGCGGGCCTCGCTGCTGCGGGTGCTGGCCACCGGGGAGCGCGACGCGATGGCGCTGCAGCGCTACGACGTCGAGAGCCCGGAGCATTCCGGGAACTGGCAGGAGCACTACTGGTCGCCGGTGAACAGCCCGGTGCTGACACCGGACGGACGGGTGCGGCTGATCGTGCACCGGATCGAGGAGGTGACCGAGTTCGTGCGCGCCCGGGGCTCGGGGGGTGACGCCGCGGGCCGGGTGCTGGAGGCCGAGCTGTACACGCGCGCCCGGGAGTTGCAGGAGCTCAACAACCGGCTGCGTGAGGCACACGCCCGGGAGCGCGAGGTGGCGCTGGTGCTGCAGAAGGCCATGCTCCCGGCGAGCCGGCAGATGGGCCATCACCGGGCCGCCGTGCGGTACCGGCCCGCGGTGGGCTCGCTGAACGTGTGCGGCGACTGGTACGACCTGGTCGACCTGGTGGGCGGCCACCGCATCGGCGTGTCGGTGGGCGACGTGGTGGGACACGGCCTGGAGGCGGCCGGTGTCATGGGCCAGTTGCGCAGCGCGCTGAGCGCCACCTCCCGGGTGGCCGACGGGCCGGCCCAGGCGCTGAACGTGCTGGGCCGGTACGCCCATGTGGTGGACGGGGCGGAGTCGGCGACCGCGGTGACCACCTTCATCGACTTCGACCGGCACGTCGTCACCTACAGCAGCGCCGGTCATCCGCCGCCGGTACTGCTCCACCACGACGGGCGGGTGGAGTTCCTCGACCGGGCCACCGACCCGCCGCTCGACGCCCGCCCGGAACCGAGGCCCCGGCCCCAGGCGTCGACCGGTTTCGCGCCGGGGGCGACCCTCGTGCTGTACACCGACGGGCTGATCGAACGGCGCCGTGAGGACATCGACACCGGGCTGCGGCGGCTGGCCGACGCGTTGTGCCGGCACCGGACGCTGGATCCCGAGCCGCTGGCGGACACCGTGCTGCGGAAACTGCTGCCGCCCGGGGGCGCCACGGACGACACGGCGCTGGTCGTCGTACGGCTGTGACGACGCCCGGCAAACCCGTGGAGCCTGTGCCCCGTGCCGGTCAGGAGCCGGTGCGCGCCCGGTCGAGGCGTGCCGTCCGCTCCACGTTCGACCGGTCCTCGGGGTCCTCGCTGGGCCGGCCGGCGAACCAGGCGTCGAGGATCTCCCTGAGCAGCGGGACGGAGGTGAGGCGCAGGCTCAGCGCCAGTACGTTGGCGTCGTTCCAGCGGCGGGCGCCGTCGGCGGTGTACGCGTCGGCGCACAGGGCGGCCCGCACGCCGGGCACCTTGTTGGCGGCGATCGAGGCGCCGGTGCCGGTCCAGCAGCACACCACCGCCTGGTCGGCGGTGCCGTCGGCGACCTCGCGGGCCGCCGCCTCGGAGCAGGCCGCCCACTGGGGGTCGTCCCCGGGGGCGAGGGCACCGTGCGCACGCACCTCGTGGCCGCGTTCGCGCAGTTCGGCGAGGAGGGCGCGGGCCACGGGTTCGTCCATGTCGGAGGAGACGGAGATCCGCATACCGCCGAGCGTACCCGCGGGCGCGCGAGCGGCGGCCTGACTGCCGTGCGGCGGGCCGTCCGGGGCGGTGCGTTCCGGTTCCCGTCGAACGTGGTGCCCGGCCCCGTCTCCCGGTCCTAGACTGGCAGTTCACGACGTGCCGGATGACCTGCTGGAACGCGGCGACCCCGCCTTCCCAGAGTCGAGGAGCGTGCTTTTGTTCTACTACTTGCTCAAATACGTGCTGCTGGGCCCGCTCCTGAGACTGGTCTTCCGGCCTCGAATAGAGGGCCTGGGGCATGTTCCGTCGTCCGGCGCCGCGATCGTGGCGGGGAACCATCTGTCGTTCTCCGACCACTTCCTGATGCCGGCCGTGCTCAAGCGGCGCATCACCTTCCTCGCCAAGGCCGAGTACTTCACCGGGCCCGGCATCAAGGGGCGGCTGACGGCGTTCTTCTTCCACAGCGCGGGCCAGATCCCCGTCGACCGCTCGGGCAAGGACGCCGGGCAGGCGGCCATCCGCGAGGGGCTCGGGGTGCTGGGCAAGGGGGAACTGCTCGGCATCTACCCGGAGGGCACACGGTCGCACGACGGGCGCCTGTACAAGGGCAAGGTCGGCGTCGCGGTGATGGCCCTCAAGGCGGGCGTTCCGGTGGTTCCCTGCGCGATGATCGGCACGTTCGAGGCGCAGCCGCCCGGCCGGAAGATCCCCCGGATCCATCCGGTGAAGATCCGCTTCGGCGAGCCGCTGGACTTCTCGCGCTACGCCGGGATGGAGAACGAGAAGGCGATCCTGCGCGCCGTCACGGACGAGATCATGTACGCCATCCTCTCCCTCTCCGAGCAGGAGTACGTCGACCGGTACGCGGCCGACGTGAAGGCGGCGGAGGAGAAGCGCAAGGCGGAGGAGAAGCGGCGCACACCGCGCATGCCGCTGCGGTGAGCACCACGGACACGGGTGAGGGGCGGCGGGAACACTCCGGCCGCCCCTCACTGTCGTACGACTACGACGACTACGGCTTCGGCGTGGCGTGCGGGGCGCAGGTCACGTCGGAGCGGTCCACCTTGCCGGTGAGCAGGTAGGTGTCGACCCGGTCGTTGACGCAGGGGTTGACCAGGCCGGTGACGCCGTGCGAGCCGGCGTCCCGCTCGGTGATCAGGCGGGAGCCCTTGAGCCGCTTGTGCAGTTCGACGGCGCCGCCGTACGGGGTGGCCGCGTCCCGCTCGGACTGGACGATCAGCACCGCGGGCAGACCCTTGCCGGTCTTCACCTCGACCGGGGTCCGCTGGGCGACCGGCCAGGTGGCGCAGGGCAGGTTCATCCAGGTGTTGGACCAGGTCAGGAACGGGTGGTCACGGTGCAGCCGGGTGGTGTCACGGTCCCAGGTGCGCCAGTTCGTGGGCCACTTGGCGTCGGCGCACTCCACCGCGGTGTAGACGGCGTTGCCGTTCTCCGAGGCCGCGTTGCCCGCCGTGTCGGTGAGGTCCGGGGAGGCGGCGTCGATCAGCGCCTGGGCGTCACCGGCGACGTACTGGCTGAAGATCCGGGCGGTCGAGGCCCACGCCGAGTCGTAGTACGGGGCGCTCTGGAAGAAGCCGAGCAGCTCCGCCGGGCCGACGACGCCGCCGAGCGGCTTCTTCGCGGCGGCGGCGCGCAGCTTCAGCCACTGCGCCTGGACGGCGGCGCGGGTGGTGCCGAGGTGGTAGGTGGCGTCGTTCTTCGCGACCCAGTCCTGCCAGTCCGCCCAGCGGCTCTCGAAGGCGACGTCCTGGTCCAGGTTGGCCTGGTACCAGATCTTCTGCCGGGAGGGGTTGACGACGCTGTCGACGACCATGCGGCGCACGTGGCCCGGGAACAGGGTGGCGTACACGGCGCCGAGGTAGGTGCCGTAGGAGACGCCCAGGTAGTTGAGCTTCTTCTCGCCCAGGGCGGCGCGGATGACGTCGAGGTCACGTGCGGTGTTCGGCGTGGTCATGTGAGGCAGCATCGCGCCGCTGCGCTCGTAGCAGCCCTCGGCGTACTCGCGGGCCAGCTTGCGCTGTTCGCGTTTGTCTGCCTCGGAGCCGGGCACCGGGTCGGCCTTGGGCGCCTTGACGAACTCCTGCGGGTCGGCGCAGGAGATGGGCGCGGACTTACCGACGCCGCGCGGGTCGAAGCCCACGAAGTCGTACGCCTTGGCCGTGTTGGCCCAGACGGGGTTCTTCGCGGTGACCCGGGTCGGGAAGCGCAGACCGGAACCGCCGGGGCCGCCGGGGTTGTACAGCAGCGCGCCCTGGCGCTCGCTCTTCGTGCCGGTGCTGCCGATGCGGTCGACGGCGAGCTTGATCTGCTTGCCGTTCGGCTTGGCGTAGTCCAGCGGCACCGAGACCCAGCCGCACTGGATGGGCGTGGGCAGGTTCCAGTCGGCGGGGCAGTCCCGCCAGTCGATGCCGGTCTTGGCGGCCCGGGCGGCGGCGACCGCCACGCCCTTGGCCTCGCGGTCCTTGCTCTCGTGGGCGGCCGTCGCGCTCGCCGTGGGCGCCGCGACGGCGCCGGCTATGAGTGTCGCCGTGACGAGCACGCCGGCCGAACCGAGCGCCGCCACCCGCCTCTTCGGTCTGCTGTCCCTCAAGGGGGCCTCCCCGTACAAGGTTTCGATGGGTACGGGGGAGGATCCTCGCCCCCTGGACGCCACGGGGGACAGAGGGGATACGTTTCCTTTGCCAATCCGATAACCGGACGTGGGAGTTGTGGCATGCGGACGCGGGGCGGCGTCAGGCGGATGCCCGGGCGAAGGAGCCCGGTGCCGCGTCCAGCAGGCGCCGCAGCCGCAGGGCGTCCGGCGCCACCGCGCTGACGAGCACGGCGGGACCGGCCAGTGGCAGCACGGCCGTGCCGTCCCCGGGCGCGGCGGCGGCGACCGGCTTCTCCGCGAACTCCGGGTCGGCCACGACGAGCTGCCCGACGGCCCGGTGTCCGCCGAGCACGGCCGGCCCGTCCCAGCCGCCGGGTGCGCCGGGGCCGCAGTCCAGTTCCTGGTCGAGGACCGGGCTCCCGTCGATCCGTACGGTCAGCCGGGAGGTGAGCCGCCCGGGCTGCTCACCGGCCCGCCCGAGGGCCAGTTCCTCGCGGAGGACCAGCCGGGCTCCCGGGGCGAGGTCGACGTGGGTGCGGACCGTGAGCTCGCTGCCGGTGACGGAAATCAACGGCTCGGGCAGCCAGTGCAGTTCGCCGCCCTCGGCCACGGTGATCCGTACGTCCTGGCGCGCCTGCCCGCCGTGCTGGCCCGGCAGGGCGAGGGTGGCGGCGGCCGAGCCGAGCCGCAGCCGTGCCCCGGGGCCGACGTCGGCCCGGACCGTGAAGTGGTCCCCGCCGTGCGGACCGCTCATGGCGCCGACGAGCAGGACGTGTGCCGCGGCACCGCTCCCCCGTGTGCGCCGTGGGGTGAGCGGGCCACGGCTCTCCAGGACGGGCAGCGCGGTGCCGCCCCGGCCGTCCGCGCGGGCGCGCACCCGCACCTCGGCCCGGACTCCCGCGGTGTTCACGCCGCCCACGCGGCGAGCCGCTCCCGCACCCAGCGGGCCACCTCCGCGACCCCGCTCTGCTCCCGCAGTGACTGGAACACCACGGGCAGATGGGCCCGTTGGGCCTTGGCGTCGACCGCCATGCGGCCGAGGTCGGAGCCGACGTACGGCGCGAGGTCGGTCTTGTTGACGACCAGCAGGTCGGCGGTGGTCACACCGGGGCCGCCCTTGCGCGGGATGTCGTCCCCGCCCGCCACGTCGATCACGAAGATCTGCGCGTCGACCAGTCCCTTGGAGAAGGTGGCGGTGAGGTTGTCCCCGCCGGACTCCACGAGCACCAGGTCCAGCGGGCCGACCGTCTCCTCCAGGTCCTCCACCGCTTCGAGGTTGGCGGAGATGTCGTCGCGGATCGCGGTGTGCGGGCACGCGCCCGTCTCCACCGCGGTGATCCGCTCGGCCGGGAGCACGGCCTCGCGCAGCAGGAACTCGGCGTCCTCGCGGGTGTAGATGTCGTTGGTCACCACCGCCAGCGACACCTCCTCGCGCAGCGCCCGGCAGAGCGCGGCGACGGTCGCGGTCTTCCCGGAACCGACGGGGCCGCCGAGCCCTATGCGCAGGGCGCGCCGGGTCCCGTCGGGCCGGCGGGCGTCGGCGCCGAGGACGGCGGGCCCACCGTACGGGAAGGAGTGGTCACGATGCATGCGGCACCTCCAGGATCACGGCGCGCCGGGTGCGGAGACGGGCCGTCGGGGTCGGGTGAGGGGTGTGCCCGGTGGGCGCGGGCGTGGGGGGCCGGGTGGGCTCGGGGACTTGCCCGCGGAGGGGCGGGTGGGGCCGGGCGGCCCGGCTGCGACAGTGGACCGGCGCGCCCGGGAGCGTTCTGCCCACCAGGCCGTCCGAGGTTCGGGCCGGGCGGGTGCCGGCGCACGAGGCGGGCCGGGGCGCTCGCACGGCGGACCTCCCGTGCGGGAGACAGGACCGGACCACGTACGGCGCCCGAACCCCCGAGGCGGGTCCGGACCAAGCCCCGACACCGCCGCCCCCGAGCACGAACCGGGCTGCGGCCCGGGCGCGACGCTCGCGGGCGAGGGGCCGAGCCCCGGGGTGCGGGCTCACGAAGCGAAGGGACCAAGCCGCCTGGGAGTGCGCGCTCACGAAGCGAAGGAACCCAGCCCCCAGGTCCGGACTCACGAAGCGAAGGAACCAGGCTCCCCGGGAGTGCGCGCTCACGAAGCGAAGGAACCAGGCCCCCCGGGAGTGTGTGCTCACGAGGCGAACAGCCGGCCGGATCGGGCCGCGTGGGCCTCGGCGTACGCCTCCAGCAGCGGGGCGGACGCCGCGGGCAGCGCGTCGGTCCCCTCGTCCAGGACGCGGCGGGCCGCCCCGACGGCCGTCGCCACGACCTCGTCCGCCTCCGGCGCGAGCCGGGCGAGGACCCCCGTCGCGTCGAACGGGTCGAGACCGAGCAGCCGTACCGTCGCGGTCGCGGGCCCGCCGACGCTCTCGTAGAGGGCGCAGTGCGCCGCGTCCTCCGGGCCGAGCCCGGCCACCCGGGCGGTGACCCCGAGCACCACCGGCTGGTGCGCCCCCTTGGGGAACCGCCGGGCCAGTACGTCGAGTTCGTCCGCCGGCCAGGTGACGCGGGCGGCCCGCAGCAGCTGCCGGCCCAGCCTGCGGGCGGCGGTGCGCAGCGCGGGCGAGGGGGTGCGGGCGTCGGCGGCCGCGTCCAGCGCCCCCGGGTCCACGCCCAGGGCGGCGGAGGCGGCCAGCGCGGCCGCCACCCGGCCCGTGGTGTGCAGCCGCCCCCGGCAGAAGCGCTCCAGGCTCACCGCCCCGGTGATCCGCCCCGCGCGGACGGCGGCCTCCGCCCCGCCGGAGTGGGCGTGCCCGCCGGCGGGGAACCGTCCGTCGGCCAGGACGAGCAGCGCTGTCCTGGACATCAGAAGAGGAAGTAGCGCTGGGCGAGAGGGAGCTCCTCGGCCGGTGTCGCCTCGACCAGTTCCCCGTCGATGCGCACGGCGAAGCTGTCGGGGTCGATCCTCACGTCCGGCAGGGCGTCGTTCTCGCGCATGTCCGCCTTGGTCACCGAGCGGGTGGAGTCGATGACCGCCCACCGCTTGCCGAGGCCCAGCCGGTCGGGCAGGCCCGCGTCGAGGGCCTCCTGCGCCACGAAGTTGACCGAGTTGACCGCGGGCGCCCGGCCGATCGCGCCGAACATGGGCCGGGGCAGCACGGGTTGCGGGGTGGGGATGGACGCGTTGGCGTCCCCCATCTGCGCGTAGGCGATCTGCCCGCCCTTGAGGACGAGATGGGGCTTCACCCCGAAGAACTTCGGCTCCCACAGCACGAGATCGGCCAGCTTGCCGCTCTCCACCGAGCCGATCTCGCCTGCCATGCCCTGCGCCACGGCCGGGTTGATGGTGTATTTGGCGACGTAGCGACGCACCCGGTGGTTGTCTGCACGGCCGTCGCCGGGCAGCGCGCCGCGCCTGCGCTTCATCACGTGGGCGGTCTGCCAGGTCCGCATGATCACCTCGCCGACGCGTCCCATCGCCTGGGAGTCGGAGGAGATGACCGAGATCGCCCCGAGGTCGTGCAGCACGTCCTCCGCACCGATGGTGGACGGCCGGATCCGCGACTCGGCGAAGGCCAGGTCCTCGGGGACCGACGGGTTCAGGTGGTGGCAGACCATCAGCATGTCGAGGTGCTCCTCGACGGTGTTGACGGTGAACGGGCGGGTCGGGTTGGTGGAGCTGGGCAGCACGTGCGGCTGGGAGACCACGGTCATGATGTCCGGGGCGTGTCCGCCGCCCGCGCCCTCGGTGTGGTACGCGTGGATGCCGCGTCCGGCGATCGCGGCGAGCGTGTCGCCCACGAAACCGGCCTCGTTGAGGGTGTCGGTGTGGATGGCGACCTGCACGCCGGTCCGGTCGGCCGCGGTGAGCGCGGCGTCGATGACGGCGGGGGTGGAACCCCAGTCCTCGTGCAGCTTCAGCCCTACGGCGCCGCCCCGGATCTGCGACAGCAGCGCCTCCTGCGACACCGTGTTGCCCTTGCCGAGCAGCCCGATGTTCAGCGGGTACGCCTCCATCGCCTCCAGCATCCGCGCCAGGTGCCAGGGGCCGGGGGTGACGGTGGTCGCCTTGGAGCCCTCGGCGGGTCCGGTGCCGCCGCCGACCAGGGTGGTGATGCCGGAGGCCAGCGCCTCGTCGGCGATCTGCGGGCAGATGAAGTGGACGTGCGCGTCGATCGCCCCGGCGGTCAGGATCCGTCCGTTGCCGGCGATGACCTCGGTCTCGGGGCCGATCACCAGGTCCGGGTGGACCCCGTCCATCGTGTCGGGGTTGCCGGCCTTGCCGATGCCGGTGATCCGGCCGTCACGGATGCCGACGTCGGCCTTGACGACGCCCCAGTGGTCGACGACGACCGCTCCGGTGATCACGGTGTCGGGGGCGCCGTCGGCGCGGGTGGCGGTGGACTGCCCCATCGACTCGCGGATGACCTTGCCGCCGCCGAACACCGCCTCGTCGCCGGAGCGTCCGGGGCCGCCCGAGCGGTCCTCCTCGATCTCGATCAGCAGATCGGTGTCGGCGAGCCGGACGCGGTCACCGGTGGTCGGCCCGAACAGGTCGGCGTACGCCTCACGGGAGATCTCAGGCATCGAGCGCGCCCCCCGTCTCCCCGCGCAGCCCGGGTACGGTGCGCGTCCCGGCCAGCGGCACCAGCCGTACCTCGGCGGGGATGCCGGGCTCGAACCGTACGGCGGTGCCGGCGGGCACGTCGAGCCGCTTGCCGCGGGCCGCCTCCCGGTCGAACTCCAGGCCGGGGTTGGCCTCGGCGAAGTGGTAGTGGGAGCCCACCTGCACGGGCCGGTCGGCCGCGTTGAGGACGGTGAGCCGGGTGGTCTCGCGGCCCTCGTTGTAGACGATCGGGCCCTCGGCGAACAGGATCTCTCCGGGTGTCACGGCGGCTCCTCCCGTCAGACGATGGGGTCGTGGACGGTGACGAGCTTGGTGCCGTCCGGGAAGGTGGCCTCCACCTGCACGTCGGGGATCATCTCGGGGACCCCCTCCATGACGTCGTCCCGGGTCAGCACCTTCCGCCCGGACGCCATCAGTTCGGCGACGGTACGGCCGTCGCGGGCGCCCTCGAGGATGTGCGAGGTGAGGAGCGCGACCGCTTCGGGGTGGTTCAGCCTCAGTCCGCGCTCGCGGCGCTTGGCGGCCACGTCGGCCGCCACATGGATGAGCAGCCTCTCCTGCTCGTGCGGGGTCAGTTGCACGGCATCCACCTCACCGTCCTCGCTCCGGGCCGTGCGGGGCCCGGTGGCCGCGGCCACGGGAAGGCTCCCCGGTGGCGTGGACCCGGAGGCTAGCCGGGCGGCGTTTCGAGGACGTTAACCGCGCGGCGGCCCGGCCCAGGTACGGAACGCGGCACGGCGTGTCGTCACCCGGGCGGGCGCACCTCCCGACTCAGGCACCGGGAAACGGCACGGCGAGTCACCGTCAGGGCCGGCGTCCCTCCCGGCTCAGGCGGGGGAGGCGGTGCGGCCCGTGGCCATCAGGGCACGTGTGCCGTCGGCGAGGACCTGCGGCGGGATGTCCCCGAACATCGCCATCCGGGCGGCGAAGCCCTGCACGAGCGCGATCATCGCGCGGGCCATCGCGTCCACGTCGGCGTACTCGGGCAGCAGGCCGGCGTCCTTGTAGCTCTGCGCCATGTCGCCCCACGCCTCGCGGATCTTCGCTTAGCCCTCGGCCACGGCGAGAGGGTGCCGTCGCGCCCAGCCTCGCCCACTCTTGGCTTCGCTCGAGCGGGGGGACCCCCGTCGCCCCTGCGGCACGATTGCCCGCGGCTGGGCGGTAGGAGCGCCCCGGATGAGGCGGCGGATCTGCCTTCGGCTGGGCGTGAGCGCCTGTGGCTGGGCGGCAGGGGCGCCCGGGGCGGCACGACGGGCCGGGGTGCCCTGGGTTGCGTGGCGGCCCGGGGCGTGGCGGGGCGCCGGGGCTGGTGACGCCGATGTCAAGAAGGGGCCGGGCCCCGGTGTTCCGCGGCGATGCCGAAGCGGTGGTGTTCGCGAGGGGCGGACGCGACCTCGCGCACCCCGGCCACCGTACTGATCACCGACTCCTCCGCCCCCTCCGGCACATCCTTCATCTCGTCGAGTCGTCGCAGGTCATCGGCGGAGACAAGGGCGACGAGGGGCTTCCCGTGCCGGGTCACGACGACCCGCTCACCGCCGTACACCACGCGGTTGATCAGGTCGGCGAGCTCGGCCCTGGCCTGGGTCACCGGAATCTCGTATGCCATGCGGCCATCATAACGTGACGTACGTCCTGTACATTTTTTACAGACAACGAGACAGGAGGGCACCATGACCCGACCGTCCGCCCGCCACGTCCTGCCCGAGTTCACCGACCGCACGGCATCCGGGCACCGGACGACGGATCCGTACGCGAGGCTCCTCGAGGAGCGGATCGTGGTCCTCGGGACGCGGATCGACGAGACCGCGGCCAACGACGTGACGGCCCAGCTCATGTACCTGGAGCACCACTCCCCCGACCGGGACGTCTCGCTGTACGTCAACTCCCCCGGTGGCCCCTTCCACGCCATGTCGGGGCTCCACGACGCCCTGACCTACGTCACCTGCGACGTCGAGACGGTCTGCCTGGGCCGGGCGGAGGGCACCGCCGCGCTGCTGCTGGCCGCCGGCACCCCGGGCAAGCGCTACGTACTGCCCGGCTCCCGCCTGGTGCTCCGTCAGCCCTCCCTGCCGGAGCCGGTGGAGGGCAGGGCGAGCGACCTGGCCGTCCAGGCCGACGAGCTGAACCGGATCAGGGTCCGCACGGAGGAGCTGCTGGCGCGGCACACCGGCCGCCCCGTGCGGCGGGTGCGCGAGGATCTGGAGCGGGACATGGCCCTCGACGCGCAGGCCGCGGTGGACTACGGCCTGGCAGACCGGATCGTGCCGCACCACAGGGCCGCCCACCCCGCCACCGGCGCGAGGTGAGCCGCGGATGCTGCCACCGGAACTGCCCCCGCTGCCCGCACTGACCCGCGCGGAAGCCGAACTGATCGACCGTTACCTGGAGGTCGTCGACCAGCTCGGCCGGGTCAACCCGGCCCAGGGCGGCGACACCTACCGAAGCCTGCGCGCCGCCCAGGCACTGGTCGGCAAGGCGGTCGCGCTGCGCGACGCCCTGACGTCGATGCACCGGCGCGGCGAGAGCGAGCTGCATGCCGAAACCCTGGCGCGGGCGCTGCGGGTGCTGGACGGCGAGCGGCGCACGGCCAGGGTCACGCTGCCGCCGCAGGCCGGGAGTTGACGCGAGCGGGCGCGGAACGCCGGGCCCGCTCGCCGGAACACGCCGCGCACGGGTGAACCGGACCGAACGGCGTACCCCCATCCGGCGTAGACATACCTCCTGTTTCGGTGCTGTCGAAGTTGCACCACACGCGCGCCCGTCAGGCGGAATTGAGCATTCCGTCGCTGGTCCGGGGCTCCTCCGCCTCGTCGACGGCGAGTCGAACGGACAGCTGTCCACCCGAACGGGTGAGTGGTGAGTAACAACACAAACCCCCCGTTCCGTTGGGAAATCGACCGCGAAATGAAGCAAGATCCCTGACTGACGACAAGACCCCGCCGCCGCGGCGGGGCGATCCGGGCGGACGCCGAGTCCTGCCGCCGCCCGGATGACCGGTCGACAGGAGTGGATCGGCAGGAGTGGAGGACCCAAGCACGACGGGTCGCCGGAGCTCACGTTCCGAGCAGCCCTTGGGGTGAAGCCGCTGACGCGGCCGGGCTACTTCGCCAGCCCGAATCCGACAGGTCATCCTTCACAGGCGGCTGACGAAGGGTTGCGCATGAGTGCGCTCAATCGTGTCCCGTCTCTCATGGCCCGGGCCGGCACGGCCGGGGCCCTCACCCTGGCTGCCGTGGGTGGCTCCATCGCGGTCCCCGGAGCGGCCTCGGAGGCCGCGGCGGCGACCGCGGGCACCAAGGCCCTGAAGGTCGCGGCGTCCAAGAAGGGCGCGCCGTACGCGTGGGGCGCCACCGGGCCGAACCGGTTCGACTGTTCGGGCCTGACGCTGTACTCGTTCAAGAAGGCGGGCAAGAAGCTGCCCCGCACGGCCGCCCAGCAGTACAACAAATCCCGGCACATCTCCAAGAGCAGCCGGAAGGCCGGGGACCTGGTGTTCTTCCACTCGGGCAGCTACGTCTACCACGTCGGGATCTACGCGGGTGACAACAAGATCTGGCACGCCCCGAAGACCGGGGACGTCGTGCGGAAGCAGAAGATCTGGACCAAGAGCGTCTGGTACGGCCGCGTGAAGTGACCGACGGTGGCGGCGGCGCCCGCGGGAGCGCCGCCGCCCGGTCGTGACCGTCCCGTGGGCCGGACGCCGCCCACAGGACGTCCCGCTGAGGCCCTTCCGTGCCCCTTCACCACCCGCCGGCCCGTGCCGTGACGTGCTGTCAGAGCTCCGGCTGCACCGCCGCCGTGACCGCCTCCGTCGGCGGGGCGGTGACCGTGGTCCCCGGCCAGGGGAGTTCGACCGCGACGGTCTTGCCGCCCTGGCGCGTGGGGCGGACTCTCAGCCTGCCGCCGCATTCCGCGGTCAGCCAGCGGATGATGACCAGGCCGCGCCCGTTGTCCTGCTGGACCGCGGCGGGCAGCCGCTTGGGCAGACGCGGGTGACTGTCCGTCACACCGATGTGTACCCGTTCCTCACGGACCAGGACGACGTCGACCGTGAACGTGGGTGACTGGCCGAGAGTGTGCTGCACCGCGTTGGTGGCCAGTTCCGAAACGATCAGCCGCACCGTGTCGTACAGTTCGGCGTCCTGTGGCAGGCCCCATTCCGCCAGCGCGCCGGCCACGTGGGCCCGCGCGGCGGCGACCGAGGCGGGATCGCTCGGCAGAGTGACGGATGCTTCCAGATGGTCTGCCATGGCGACGTCGTCCCTTTCCCACGGGACCGCAGTCCGGACACGGAGCGGCTGGTTCGAGTACGGTCCCGCACTGGTGGTTCGTCGCCAGACTGCCATCACCGCAGGGCGCGGCGCGGCGATCCACCAAGATATGCATATATCTGTCGCTCAAAGCGGTGAACTCTGCGACGGGAGACCGTATCCGGGCGGCCCGGAAGGAGTAAGGAGAGGCCCATGCAGCACGGTCCCGCGGTGCGCCGCAGAAAACTGGGCGCCGAACTGCGCGCGCTGCGCACCGCGGCGGGACTCACCAGTGGGGACGCGGCCCGGCTGGCAGGCTGGCACCAGTCGAAGGTGAGCCGCATCGAGACGGGCACGAGCGGGGTGAAACCGGCCGACGTACGGTTGCTGCTCGACGTCTACGGCGTGGACGAACCGCAGTTGCGGGAGTTGCTGCTGGTGCTGTCGGGCTCCGGGAAGGGCGACGGGCGGGACCACTGGTGGCATGCCTACCGGGGTGTTCTGCCCCCGACCTACCGTGACTTCATCAGTCTGGAGTCCCAGGCGAGCGCGATGCGCACCTTGGAGACCACGGTGATCCCGGGACTGCTGCAGACCCCGGAGTACGCGCGGGCGGTGACGGAGGCGGCCCTGGAGGGCACCTCGGAGGAGCGCCTGGACGCGCTCGTGGAGGTACGGCTGGCCCGGCAGGACGTCCTGCGGGCCGATCCGCCGCTGGAGCTGAACGCGGTTCTGGACGAGGCGGTTCTACGCCGGGAAGTGGGTGGCCCGGAAGTGATGTCCCGCCAGCTCGACCGGCTGATCGAGGCCGCCCGGTTGCCCCAAGTACGCCTGCAGGTGCTGCCGTTCAGTGCGGGCGCACACATCGGTGTGACGGGTCCGTTCGTCATCTTTTCGTTCTCGCGTACATCTGACCTGGATGTGGTTGTTCTCGACCACTTGACGAGTAGTCACTACCTGGAACGGAAAGAAGACCTCCGGGCGTACTCGGAGGCCTTCGACGCCCTCTCGACGCACGCCCTTTCACCCGAGGAGTCGTTGGATTTCATCGCCGGCGCAGCGGCCGGCGCGTAAGGAGGCACGATGCCCGCACCGCCTGGGACCATCCCTTCCAGCCTCGCCCTGCGCGATGTGCGGTGGCTGCGCAGCAGCTACAGCACGGGGGCGAACAACTGTGTGGAGACGGCCCGGCCGGCCACCGGCCCCCTGGCCGGACTGCTCGCCGTGCGTGACAGCAAGGCCCCGGACGGGCCGGCGCTGCTCTTCTCCCCCGACAGCTGGGCGGAGTTCGTGACCGCGGTCCGCTGACCCGGACGCGTCCGCGCCCCTGATCCGACCGAACCCGACCTTCCCATCGAGACAACCCGTCCGAACGATCCGGCCCATCCGTTCGATCCCTACGATCCGGCCGGTCCCTCCCATCCTGCCGGTCCGAACGTCCCGGCCCATCCGTACGTTCCGACCGGTCAACCGTTCATCGCGCGACGCACGGCCGTGCCCCGCCGACTCATGGCCGCGTTTCGCCGATCACCCGTACAGCGCGTTCGATCTCCGCCCCGGACAGGTCGGCCCGGGCGGTCAGTCTGAGCCGTGAGATGCCGTCGGGCACGGAAGGAGGACGGAAGCAGCCCACGGACAGACCGGCCGTCCGGCAGTCGGCCGCCCAACGCACGGCCTGCTCCGGGGACGGAGCACGCACGGAGACGACCGCGGCGTCCGGACGTACCGCTTCCAGACCCGCGGCCGTCAGCCGGGTGTGCAGTTCGCGCGCCACCGTGCCCGCCCGCGCCGCGCGCCCCGGCTCGCGGCGCAGCAGCCGCAGCGCCGCCAGGGCCGCGCCCGCCGCCGCCGGGGCGAGACCCGTGTCGAAGATGAACGTCCGTGCCGCGTTGACCAGATGGCCGATCACCCGGGCCGGACCCAGCACCGCGCCGCCCTGGCTGCCGAGCGACTTCGACAGCGTCACCGTCACGACGACGTCGCCGGCACCCGCGACGCCCGCCGCGTGCGGAGCGCCCCGGCCGCCGTCGCCGAGCACGCCGAGGCCGTGCGCGTCGTCCAGCACCAGCCCCGCACCGTGCTCCCGGCACGCCTCGGCCAGCGCGGCGAGCGGGGCCGCGTCGCCGTCCACCGAGAACACCGTGTCCGACACCGCCACCGCGGGGCCCTCATGGCCGTCCAGCGCCTTGCGCACGGCGTCCGGGTCGCGGTGCGCCACCACCTGCGTGACGCCCCGGGCCAGCCGGCACCCGTCGATCAGCGAGGCGTGGTTGCCCGCGTCGGAGACGACGAGTGAGCCGTGCGGGGCCAGCGCGGTGACGGCGGCCAGGTTGGCCGCGTAGCCGGAGGAGAACACCAGGGCCGCTTCGAACCCGCAGAAATCGGCCAGTTCGTGTTCCAGTTCGGCGTGCAGCTCGGTGGTGCCCGTGACCAGGCGGGAGCCGGTCGCGCCGCCGCCCCAGGTACGGGCGGCCCGGGCGGCCCCCTCGGTGACCTCGGGATGACGGGCCAGCCCGAGGTAGTCGTTGCTCGCGAGGTCGAGGAGCGGCGTGTCGGCCGGCCGGGGGCGCAGGGTGCGGACGAGCCCGGCCCTGCGGCGCTGCTCCGCCTGCTCGTCGATCCAGCCGAACGCCATGGGTCCTCCGGGGATTTTGTAGGCAGTCAACAGACATTAGCGGCAGGCGGGCCGGACCCCTGTGTGGTGATACCCACACCGCCGGACGGCTCTGTTGTACGAAGTCTCCTTGGCCCGGACGGACCGGGTAGGACAGGATCGGCTCTCATGGACCTGCTGAACACGCTGGTGGACAAGGGGCTTCGGCGCGAGACGCCGACACGGGCCGAGGCGCTGGCCGTCCTCGCGACGACCGACGACGAGCTGCTCGACGTGGTGGCGGCGGCCGGGAGGGTGCGCAGGCACTGGTTCGGCCGCCGGGTGAAACTCAACTATCTGGTCAACCTCAAGTCCGGGCTGTGTCCGGAGGACTGCTCCTACTGCTCCCAGCGGCTCGGCTCGAAGGCCGACATCCTCAAGTACACCTGGCTGAAGCCGGACGAGGCGTCCCGGGCGGCCGCCGCGGGACTGGCCGGCGGTGCGAAGCGGGTGTGCCTGGTGGCGAGCGGCCGCGGCCCGACGGACCGGGACGTGGACCGGGTGTCCGACACCATCAAGACCATCAAGGAGCAGAACGAGGACGTCGAGGTGTGCGCCTGCCTGGGCCTGCTCTCCGACGGCCAGGCCGAACGGCTGCGCGAGGCGGGCGCGGACGCCTACAACCACAACCTCAACACGTCCGAGTCGACGTACGGGGAGATCACGACCACGCACGCCTACGCCGACCGGGTGGACACGGTGCGCAAGGCGCACGCGGCCGGTCTGTCGGCCTGCTCCGGGCTGATCGCCGGCATGGGTGAGACCGACGACGACCTGGTCGACGTCGTGTTCTCGCTGCGCGAGCTGGACCCGGACTCGGTGCCGGTCAACTTCCTGATCCCGTTCGAGGGCACCCCGCTCGCCAAGGAGTGGAACCTGACGCCGCAGCGCTGCCTGCGCATCCTGGCGATGGTGCGGTTCGTCTGCCCCGACGCCGAGGTGCGGATCGCGGGCGGCCGCGAGGTCCATCTGCGCACGATGCAGCCGCTCGCGCTGCACCTGGCCAACTCCGTCTTCCTGGGCGACTACCTCACCAGCGAGGGACAGGCCGGCAAGGCGGACCTGGAGATGATCGCGGACGCCGGGTTCGAGGTGGAGGGAGCCGGGGAGGTCACCCTGCCCGAGCACCGGGCGGGCGGAGGCTGCGGGTCGCACACGAGCGGCGGGGCCTGCGGGTCCCGGGCCGGGACCGGCTGCGGGTCCCATGACGGTGCCGAGGGCGGCTGCGGCTCGCACGAGTGCGGCGGTGTCTGCGGAACGGCGCCCGCCGCCGCGCCCGCCCCCGTCGCCTCCGCCGACGAGCCGCGTCCCGACCTGGTGGCCGTGCGCCGCCGGGGTACCGGAACGGACCTCGCGCCCAATGCCTGAACCCGACGCGTCCGTCGCCGCGCTGCTGGAGCTCGACCGGCGGCACGTGTGGCATCCGTACGGGCCCATGCCGGGCCGTCAGGAACCGCTCGTCGTCGCGTCGGCGAGCGGCGTGCGTCTCACCCTGGCCGACGGTTCGGGCGAGCTGGTCGACGGCATGTCGTCCTGGTGGTCGGCGATCCACGGCTACAACCACCCGGTGCTCAACGAGGCCGCCCACGACCAGCTCGGGCGGATGAGTCACGTGATGTTCGGCGGGCTCACGCACGAGCCCGCCGTACGGCTGGCGAAGCTCCTTGTCGACATGTCGCCGGACGGTCTGGAGCACGTGTTCCTGGCCGACTCGGGGTCGGTGTCGGTCGAGGTCGCCGTGAAGATGTGCCTGCAGTACTGGCGTTCGCTGGGCCGTCCCGAGAAGTCGCGGCTGCTGACCTGGCGGGGCGGCTACCACGGTGACACCTGGCAGCCGATGTCGGTGTGCGACCCCGAGGGCGGGATGCACGAGCTGTGGTCCGGGGTGCTGCCGCGTCAGGTCTTCGCCGACGCCCCGCCCGGCCCGTACGAGGAGGCGTACGCCGACCACCTGCGGGAGATGATCGAGCGGCACGCCGGTGAGCTGGCCGCGGTGATCGTGGAGCCGGTGGTGCAGGGCGCGGGCGGGATGCGGTTCCACTCCCCCGCGTATCTGCGGGTGCTGCGGGAGGCGTGCGACGCGCACGACGTGCTGCTGGTCTTCGACGAGATCGCGACCGGTTTCGGCCGTACCGGCGCCCTGTTCGCGGCGGAGCACGCGGCCGTGTCGCCGGACGTGATGTGCGTGGGCAAGGCGCTGACCGGCGGTTACCTCACCATGGCGGCGACGCTGTGCACCGCTCGGGTGGCCGAGGGCATCTCGCGCGGCGAGGTGCCGGTGCTGGCGCACGGCCCGACCTTCATGGGCAACCCGCTGGCAGCGGCCGTCGCCTGCGCCTCCGTGGAGCTGCTGCTCGGCCAGGACTGGCGCGCGGAGGTCAAGCGGATCGAGTCCGGGCTGCGCGAGGGGCTGGCCCCCGCCGGCCGGCTGCCCGGGGTGCGGGACGTCCGGGTGCTCGGCGCGATCGGGGTCGTCCAGCTGGACCACGACATCGACATGGCCGCGGCCACCCGGGCGGCGGTGCGGGAGGGCGTCTGGCTGCGTCCGTTCCGCGATCTGGTGTACACCATGCCGCCGTACGTCACGGGTGACGAGGACGTGGCCCGTATTGCCCGCGCGGTGTGCGCGGCGGCGAAGGAGGGATGACATGCCGGTGCTGGTGGTGACGGGCACGAACACCGAGGTCGGCAAGACGGTGGTGACGGCCGCGGTCGCCGCGACGGCGCTGGCGGGCGGCCGGTCGGTGGCGGTGCTGAAGGCCGCGCAGACAGGGGTCGGGCCGGCGGAGCCCGGGGACGCCGCCGAGGTCGAGCGGCTCGCCGGACCGCTGACGTCGGCCGAGCTGGCCCGCTACCCCGAGCCGCTCGCGCCCGCGACGGCGGCCCGTCGGGCGGGCCGGGCGCCCGTCCATCCGTACGAGATCGCCGACCGGGCCGCCAAGCTGGCCACCGAGCACGACCTGGTGCTGGTGGAGGGCGCGGGCGGCCTGCTCGTACGGTTCGACGCGGCCGGCGGGACCCTGGCGGACGCGGCGGCGCTGCTGCGCGCGCCGGTTCTGGTGGTCGCGTCCGCGGGCCTGGGCACCCTCAACGCCACGGAGCTGACGGTCCGGGAGCTGCGGGGGCGCGGGCTCGACCCGGTGGGGGTGGTGATCGGCAGTTGGCCCGCGGACCCCGGCCTCGCGGAGCGCTGCAACCTGCTGGACCTGCCGGACGTCACCGGCGTCCCGCTGCTGGGCGCGGTACCGGAGGGGGCGGGCCGGCTCGACCCGGCCCGGTTCCGGACGGCCGCCCCGGACTGGCTGGCGCCCCGCCTGGAGGGCACCTGGGACGCGGACGTCTTCCGCGCCCGGGAGGCTTCCTGACCGGCACGGTGGTTCGCCGGGCGGGCCGACGGGGAGAATCGCCGTAGGTCCGTCCCGGGGAGGTCCCCATGCAGTTGCGGTCCCTCCGCTCCGCCCAGGCGGCGCGGGATCCCGTGCACCATCCGGTCTTCGCCCGCTGGTACGCCCGCTGCAGCGTCGCCGCCGAGAGCCGCGCGGGGATGGCGGACGTACGACGCCGGCTGCTCGGCGGTCTGTCCGGGCGGGTGATCGAGATCGGCGCGGGCAACGGCCTGAACTTCGCCCACTACCCGCGCACCGTCGCCGAGGTCGTCGCCATGGAGCCGGAGCGCGCGTTGCGCACGCTGGCCGTGGAGGCGGCGCTGCGGGCCGAGATGCCGGTGGACGTGGCGCCCGGGGTGGCGGAGGCGCTGCCCGTGAAGAGTGAGGCGTTCGACGCGGCGGTGCTGTCGCTGGTGCTGTGCAGCGTGCGCGACGTGGAGCGGGCGCTCGCCGAGGTGCGGCGCGTGCTGCGGCCCGGCGGCGAGGTGCGGTTCTTCGAGCACGGCGCGGGTGGCGGCCGGGTCATGCACCTCACCCAGCGGGCGCTGGACCGCACGGTGTGGCCGCCGCTGGCCGGGGGCTGCCATCTGGCCCGGGACCCGGTCGGGGCGCTGCGGGCGGCCGGGTTCGAGCTGGGGCCCTACCGGCGGATGACCATCCCGGAGAACGGGCCGGCGCTGCCGCAGTCGTTCTGCGTCATCGGCACCGCGTGGCGGCCCGTGGGGGACGCGGAGGACACGGGGAACACGGGGGCCGCGGGTCGCTGATCAAGCGCACCAGCGGCGCAGTTCGGCCGCGATGGTGTCGACGTCCGCGCCGTCCCGCTTCACCAGGCGGGCCAGGTCGCGGACCTGCTCGGGCGAGGTGACGACCTTCAGGCCACTGGCGACCAGGTAGGCGTACGCGACGGCGGAGGCGAAGAGCGCGTTGGAGCGCTCCAGCGCGGGGACGTGGATCAGCAGCTGGAGCAGCGCGGCGGCGCGGCTGTGCGGGGTGTCGTAGACGGGGACGTCGAATATCCCGGCGTCGTGACGGGCGACGGCGGCGACGAGCGCGCCCCAGTCGGTGACCTGGGGGTCGCCGGGGGTCTGCTGCTCGGCGAGCATGAGCAGCCAGGCGAGGTCGATGCGTACGTGGTCCAAGGGTCAGCGGTGACCTTCGCGCGCGCCCTCGCGGTCCCTGCCGAACTCCTCGGCGAAGACGCTCTCGTACTGCTTCATGAAGTCGGCGGCGGCCTCGACGAAGGCGCGTCCGGACTCGCCGGTGTCCTGGCGGACCAGTTCCTCGATGTAGCGGTTGACGCTGATGCCTCGCGCCAGGGCACGCTCCCGGGCCGCGCGGGCGGTGCCCTCGTCCACGCGCACGTTCAGCTGGGTCTTCGCCATACCTCGAAGCTAGCGCCGGGACGCTAGCACGGCAAGGAGACGGACGTGCGAGCTCATGTGTCCCTTACATCCGAGTCCGGAACCGGCACTCCCGGGGGATGTTCCGCACGCACCGGGCCGCCCTACCCTCGGCGCGACATGCTCGGCCCGGCTGTTCACCGGAGGAGGCGGCCTTGTCCACACCCGCTGAGGAGCACGCCCCCGGCCTCGCGTCGCGCGACGGGACCGCGGCCCGCGCGCGCGGTCTGACCAAGGCGTACGGCTCGGGCGAGACGGCGGTGATCGCCCTGGACTCGGTGGACGTCGGCATCGCGCGCGGGCGCTTCACCGCGGTCATGGGGCCGTCCGGCTCCGGGAAGTCCACGCTGATGCACTGCCTGGCCGGGCTGGACACCGTCTCCGCCGGTCAGGTGTGGCTCGGTGACACCGAGATCACGGGGCTGAAGGACCGTGACCTGACCCGGCTCAGGCGGGACCGCGTCGGCTTCATGTTCCAGTCGTTCAACCTGATCCCCACGCTGACCGCGCGGGAGAACATCACCCTGCCCATGGACATCGCCGGCCGGAAGCCGGACGAGGCGTGGCTGGACCAGGTCATCGAAACGCTGGGCCTGCGGAACCGGCTCAAGCACCGGCCCGCGCAGCTGTCGGGCGGTCAGCAGCAGCGCGTGGCCTGCGCGCGGGCGCTGGCCTCGCGGCCCGAGCTGGTCTTCGCCGACGAGCCGACCGGCAACCTCGACTCGCGGGCGGGGCTCGAAGTGCTGGGCTTCCTGCGGGAGGCGGTGGACCGGCTCGGCCAGACGGTGGTCATGGTCACCCACGACCCCGGCGCCGCCGCCCACTCCGACCTGGTCCTGTTCCTCGCGGACGGCCGCATCGTGGACGAGGTACGCCGGCCCACGGCGGAGTCGGTGCTGGAACGGATGAAACGGTTCGACGTCGTCCGCGCGACCGCACCACAAGACGCCGGCACGCCGCCCACCGGGCACACCCCTAGCCCGACGCCGCCGCCGGACGGCGAAAACCCGGGCGCGATGCCGCTCCGGGACGGCGGTCAGCCGGGCGCCGGGTCGCCGGACGGGAGAGCGCCGGCGTCCGCACCCTCCAGCACGCCCCGGGACGCCGGGCGACCGGACGCCCCACCGCCGGACGGCGGACAGCCGGGCACGGCGGCCTCCGGCACCGGGGGGTCCCCCTCCGCCTCGCCCTGAGGCCATCGCCGATGAGTGGAAGCGCCTGCGCGGCGGCCCGGTCCGCATCATGGAATCCGGTGATCACGCCCGGACCTCCGTGCTGAGATCGGACGCATGAGCGAACTGCGCACCCGGGCCGCCGTACCCGAGGACCTCGACGACGTGCTGGCCTTCTGGAAGTCGGCCGCGGAGGGCACGAGCATCAGCGACGACCGGGAGGGCGTGGAGCGGCTGGTCGCCCGCGATCCCGAGGCGCTGATCCTCGCCGAGCGGGACGGCGAGCTGGTCGGCACGGTGATCGCCGGCTTCGACGGCTGGCGGTGCCACCTGTATCGCCTGGCGGTGCGTCCGGACCGGCGCCGGCAGGGCATCGCCACGGCCCTGCTGACCGCAGCCGAGAACCGGTTCGTACGGCTCGGCGGGCGCCGCGCGGACGCGATGGTGCTGCAGCGCAACGAGACCGCCCATCATGCGTGGGACGCGGCGGGGTATGCGCCGGAGGAACGCTGGCGGCGCTGGGTGAAGCCCCTGACCGGGTGAACCACGACCCGTCGGCCGAACTTTGCCCATCCTTTACCCGGTGAGGGCCACTCGGTTCTCCGTGAAAGGTCGTGTCTCCGCCCGTGGGCCCGCTTCCGGTCTCCGACACCGCGCGTCCGACCCCGTCCTGCCCGACCATGGGACTGAGGTGACCCGATGACCGAAGTGCTCCTCCTTCTGGCGGCCATCCTGCTCTCGCTCCTGTGCGGGGCGTTCGTGGCCGCCGAGTTCTCCCTCACCACGGTCGAGCGGGGCGAGCTGGAGCGGGCGGTGGAGCGCGGCGAGCGTGGCGCCGCCGGTGCGCTCCAGGCCGTGCGCAGCCTGACCTTCCAGCTCTCCGGGGCCCAACTGGGCATCACGGTCACCAACCTGGTGGTCGGCATGCTGTCCGAACCGTCGATCGCCGCGCTGATCAGAGGGCCACTGCGGGACATCGGCGCCTCCGAGTCGGTCGCGCGCTCGCTGGCGCTGGTGATCGGCACGGGCCTGTCGACGGTGTTCCTGATGGTCGTCGGCGAGCTGGTGCCGAAGAACTGGGCGATCTCCTCCCCGCTGGCCGTCGCCAAGCGGGTCGGCAACGCGCAGCGCTGGTTCAGCGCCGCCTTCCGCCCGTTCATCACCCACCTGAACAACCAGGCCAACCGGATGGTGCGCCGCATCGGGCTGGAACCGGCCGAGGAGCTGGAGTCCGCGCGCGGGCCCCAGGAACTGGCCGCGCTGGCCCGGCACTCCGCGAAGGAGGGCGCCCTGGAGCCGGACACCGCGGAACTGTTCGTCCGCACCCTGAACCTCGCCGACCTGACCGCGGAGAACGTGATGACGCCCCGCGTCCAGGTCATCGCCCTGGAGGTCCGGGCGACGTGCGAGGACGTGGCGAACGTGACCCGGGCGACCGGGCTCTCACGGTTCCCCGTCTACCGCGAGACGCTCGACGCGGTGGTCGGCACGGCGCATGTGAAGGACGTCCTGGCGGTGCCCGCCGAGCGCCGTCCCGAGGTGCCCGTGTCCGAGCTGATGCGCGAACCGCTGCTGGTCCCCGGGTCGCTCACCGTCGACCGGCTCCTGGACCGCCTGTCGGGCCGCCGCACGATGGCCGTGGTCATCGACGAGTACGGCGGCACGGCGGGGGTGGCCACTCTGGAGGACATCGTGGAGGAGGTCGTCGGCGAGGTCCGGGACGAGCACGACCCGCACGAGACGCCCGACCTGGCCCGGGCCGGCACCGACGAGGAGGGCCGCACGCTGTTCTCCGCGGACGGCTCCGCCCGCCTGGACCAGCTCGCCCGCGTCGGACTCCGCGCGCTGGAAGGGCCGTACGAGACGCTGGCCGGGCTGGTGGCCGCCGAGCTGGGCCGCATACCGGAGGAGGGCGACGTCTTCGAGGTCGCCGGCTGGCGGCTGGAGGTGGCGGACGCCTCCGGGCGCCGCGCGGCACGTGTGCTGCTGCGCGCGCCCCGCGACGACGGGCAGGTGACGCGACACGAGGCCGGCGCGTCCGCGGCCGGTGACACGAAGGACGACCGGGGGGCGCGCCGATGACCGCCGTACAGCTGCTGATCGGCCTGGCCACGCTGGTCGCCAACGCCTTCTTCGTGGGCGCCGAGTTCGCCCTGATCTCCGTCCGCCGCAGCCAGGTCGAGCCGCACGCCGACCAGGGCGACCGGCGCGCCAAGAGCGTGCTGTGGGGCCTGGAGCACGTGTCGGTGCTGCTGGCGGCCGCGCAGCTCGGCATCACCCTGTGCACGCTGATCCTCGGCATCGTCGCCGAGCCGGCCATCGCCCACCTGCTCGAACCGGTGTTCCACGCGGTGGGCGTGCCCGACGGCGCGGGACACGCGGTGTCGTTCGTGATCGCGCTGGCGCTCGCCACGTACCTGCACATGCTGCTCGGCGAGATGGTGCCGAAGAACATCGCGCTCGCGGAGCCGGTCCGCAGCGCGCTGATGCTGGGCCCGCCGCTGGTGGCGCTGTCCCGCGCGCTGCGCCCGGTGATCTTCACCGTCAACGCCTTCGCGAACACGCTCCTGAAGCTGCTGCGGGTGGAGACGCGGGACGAGGTGGTCGCGTCCTTCTCCGACGCGGAGCTCGCCCAGATCGTGAAGGACTCCGGCGAGGCGGGCCTGATCGACGACCGCGCCCTCGAGCGCCTGAACGACGCGCTGGAGCTGGGCCGGCGTCCGGTACGGGACGTGGTGATGCCGCTGGAGCGGGTGGTCTACGCGCGCGTGGGCGTCACTCCGGAAGGACTGGAGCGGCTGTCGGCGGAGTCCGGGTTCTCCCGGTTCCCCGTGGTGGACGAGCAGCGGCGGATCGTCGGCTACCTGCACATCAAGGACGCCCTGGACGCCTCGCCGCGGGACATGCCGTTCCGGCTGCGGGACATGCGGTCCATCGCCCGCATCCGGGAGAGCACCCCGCTGGACGACGTGCTCACCGCGATGCGGGGCAGCCGTACGCATCTGGCGGCCGTCTCCGGGACGGACGGGCGGCTGGCGGGGCTGGTGACCATGGAGGACGTGCTGCGGGAGCTGTTCGGGCAGCGGACCTGAGCGCTCCTTCCCCGCGAGAGGAAGGAAGGCGACCGACCCGCGGGTATGTGCCAGGGGCTACCATTTCTGTCGCCATGCAGACGAACCCCACCCCCAGCAGCCCCGCCCACACCAGCCTCGTCGCTCTGGGCGACTCCTTCACCGAAGGCATGTCGGACCTCCTGCCCGACGGCACCTACCGTGGTTGGGCGGACCTCCTCGCCGCCCGGATGGCGGCCGTCGCCCCCGGCTTCCGGTACGCCAACCTCGCGGTGCGCGGCAAGCTGATCCAGCAGATAGTCGACGAGCAGGTGGAGACGGCGGCGGCCATGGGCGCCGACGTCATCACCCTGGTCGGCGGCCTCAACGACACCCTGCGCCCCAAGTGCGACATGGTCCGGGTCCAGGACCTCCTCACCGAGGCCGTGGAGCGGCTGGCCCCGCACTGCGCGCAGCTGGTGCTGATGCGCAGCCCCGGCCGCCGGGGCCCGGTGCTGGAGCGCTTCCGGCCCCGCATGGAGGCGCTGTTCGCCTGCATCGACGAGCTCGCCGCCAAGCACGACGCGCTGGTGGTCGACCTGTACGGGGCGCCGGCGCTCGGCGACCCCCGGCTGTGGGACGTGGACCGGCTGCACCTGACCGGGGAGGGGCACCGCAGGGTCGCGGAGGCGGTGTGGCAGGCGCTCGGCCACCCGGCCGAGGACCCCGAGTGGCACCTGCCCCCGGAGGCCACGCTGCCCCCGCACTGGGTCGCGCGGCGGGTGGAGGACGCCCGGTTCGCCCGCCGGCACCTGCTGCCGTGGATCGGCCGCCGGCTCACCGGCCGCTCCTCGGGCGACGGCCTGCCGGCCAAGCGCCCGGAGCTGCTGCCGTACGAGACGGCGTAGCGGCCGCCCCCTTGTACGTTCCTCCAGGTCACCCCGTGGCGCGGGTCTGCACGAATCGCCAGTAGACTCCCTGTACGTGACTGCTGCGCCCGCCAAGCCCCGTATCCCGAACGTCCTCGCCGGACGCTACGCCTCCGCCGAGCTCGCCACGCTCTGGTCGCCCGAGCAGAAGGTGAGGCTCGAGCGGCAGCTCTGGCTCGCCGTGCTGAAGGCCCAGAAGGACCTCGGGATCGAGGTGCCCGACGCGGCTATCGCCGACTACGAGCGGGTCCTCGACACCGTCGACCTGGCCTCGATCGCCGAGCGGGAGAAGGTCACCCGCCACGACGTGAAGGCGCGGATCGAGGAGTTCAACGACCTCGCCGGGCACGAGCACGTACACAAGGGCATGACCTCCCGCGACCTCACCGAGAACGTCGAGCAGCTCCAGGTCCGGCTGTCGCTCGAGCTGACGCGCGACCGCACGGTCGCCGTGCTGGCCCGCCTCGGCAAGCTGGCCGGGGAGTACGGCGAGCTGGTCATGGCCGGCCGCTCGCACAACGTGGCCGCGCAGGCCACCACCCTCGGCAAGCGCTTCGCGACGGCGGCCGACGAGCTGCTCGTGGCGTACGGGCGGCTGGAGGAGCTGCTGGGCCGCTACCCGCTGCGCGGCATCAAGGGCCCGGTCGGCACCGCGCAGGACATGCTGGACCTGCTCGGCGGGGACGCCGGCAAGCTGGCCGACCTGGAGCGCCGGATCGCCGGTCACCTGGGCTTCTCGCAGGCGTTCACCAGCGTCGGACAGGTCTACCCGCGCTCCCTGGACTACGAGGTCGTCACCGCGCTGGTGCAGCTGGCCGCCGCCCCGTCCTCGCTGGCCAAGACGATCCGGCTGATGGCCGGGCACGAGCTGGTCACCGAGGGCTTCAAGCCGGGCCAGGTCGGCTCCTCGGCGATGCCGCACAAGATGAACACCCGCTCCTGCGAGCGCGTCAACGGCCTGATGGTCATCCTGCGCGGCTACGCGTCGATGACCGGCGAGCTGGCGGGCGACCAGTGGAACGAGGGCGACGTGTCCTGCTCGGTGGTACGCCGGGTCGCGCTGCCGGACGCGTTCTTCGCGCTCGACGGGCTGCTGGAGACGTTCCTGACCGTGCTCGACGAGTTCGGCGCCTTCCCGGCCGTCGTGGCCCGGGAGCTGGACCGCTACCTGCCGTTCCTCGCCACCACCAAGGTGCTGATGGGCGCGGTGCGCGCGGGCGTCGGCCGTGAGGTCGCGCACGAGGCGATCAAGGAGAACGCCGTCGCCACCGCCCTCGCCATGCGGGAGCAGGGCGCCGAGCGCAACGACCTGCTCGACAAGCTCGCCGGCGACGAGCGGCTGCCGCTGGACCGCGCCGAGCTCGAGGCGCTGATGGCGGACAAGCTGTCCTTCACCGGCGCCGCGAGCGACCAGGTCGCCACCGTGGTCGGCCGGATCGACGCGATCGTGAAGCAGCACCCGGAGGCCGCCGGCTACACCCCCGGGGCGATCCTCTGAGCCGCTTCACCCAGGAGGAACTCCAGGCCGCCCGCGACCGCCTCGTGCCGGACGTGGTCGCGGACGGTCTGCGGGTGCTGTTCTGCGGCATCAACCCGGGCCTGATGACGGCCGCGACCGGCCATCACTTCGCCCGCCCGGGCAACCGCTTCTGGCCCGCGCTGCACCGCTCCGGTTTCACCCCGCGGCAGCTGCCGCCGTCGGAGCAGCGGGAGCTGCTGTCGTACGGGCTCGGCATCACCAACGTGGTGGCGCGGGCGACCGCGCGGGCCGACGAGCTGAGCGCCGAGGAGTACCGGGAGGGCGGGCGCGAACTCGCCGTGAAGGTGGCCCGGTTGCGTCCCCGCTGGCTTGCCGTGCTCGGGGTGACCGCGTACCGCGCGGCGTTCGACGACCGCACCGCGAAGGTGGGGCCGCAGGTGCGGACCATCGGCGAGAGCCGGGTGTGGGTGCTGCCCAATCCCAGCGGGCTGAACGCGCACTGGACGCCGGCGACGCTCGCGGAGGAGTTCGCGCGGCTGCGAGAGGCGGCGGAGCGGGACTGACGGGCCCCTGGTGCTCTGTGTCTCTTAGGGAGGCGCGGTCTCCGTGACCACGGCCAGCAGCTGGACGGCGCCGCCCGCGTCCCGGTCGGCGAGCGCGACGGCGACCCAGCGGCCGGTGCCCTGCACCTCCCACAGCCAGGCCACGCCCGCTTCGTGACTGAGCCAGGCCCACGGCTGCGGTATGTCCTCCCGCTCCGTGCGCAGCAGCACCGTCCCCAGGTTCCACGGGTCGACGTCGCCCCAGCGGGAGGCCAGCAGTTCGTACACCGCGTCGCGCTGCTTCTCGAACTGGTCGACCGTCGCCGCCCGGTCCGCCGGATCGAGGTCCGGGCGGTCGCCGGACTCCAGCACGGCGACATGGTGGCCCGGTCCCGAGAAGCCGACGTCCGACGGGCCGTGCTCCGCCGGGAAGGGCCGGAAGCACAGCTCGTCGACGAGGGCGATGTGCCGGGCGAGGTTCATGGCTCCAGTAAACCCGCCGCCACTGACAGTTGGCGGCGGGTCAGCCGGCCAACTCTCAGGCGTCCTGACGGCGAAGCCGCCACGCCCCCGCCAGCAGGGCGGCGGCCGTCCAGCACGCGGTGACGGCAAGTCCCGTCCACGGCCCGAGCGTTCCGTCTGGCACACTGCGCAGCACCGTCTGGCCCGCGCGGTCCGGCAGGAAGTCGGCGACCGCCCCGAGCGCGTCACCGATCACGAGCGACACGATCAGGACGAACGGGATCAGCACCGACAGCGTGGCCACCCCGCTGCGCAGCAGCGTGGCCGTTCCGGCCGCGAACAGGGCCATGAGCGTGAGGTAGACGGCGCCTCCGAGCACGCCGCGTACCTGGTCGGCCGTGCTGAGACCGTCCGCCGCGTCGCCGAGTCCGGCCAGGCCCGCGAGAAGCGCGGCCAGGGATGTCACCAGGGCCACCAGCAGCACGACGGCGGCGACGGCGGCAGCCTTGGCGGCGAACCAGAGGCCGCGACGCGGGACCGCCGTCAGCGACAGCCGGACGGCGGCGCCCTCGCGGTACTCCGCCGACACCGCCAGGGAGCCGAAGGTGAGGGCGGCGATCTGCCCCAGGGTGGTGCCGGACAGGGCCGCGAACAGCGGGTCGGAACCGGAATCCTCGGGGTCCATGCCCGCCAGCGCGGAGAACGCGGTGGTCACCGCGAACAGGACGAACAAGGTCGCGAGCAGCGGGCGGACGGTGCGGATCTTCAGCCACTCGGAGCGGAACACGGGGGTGAACGGCACGGTCAGGCCTCCAGGGGCTGGGCGGCGAACTCGGTCTCGGCGGCGGTCAGGTCCAGGTAGGCCTGCTCCAGGGTCCCTTCGTCGGCGGTGAGTTCCAGGAGCGGCACCCCCTCGGCGGAGGCGAGGCGTCCGATGTCGTCCACGCGCGCGTCGGGGACGGTCCAGTGGCCGTCGGGATGGCGTACGGCCTGGAGGCCGTGGCGGGCGAGGGCGCGCTCCAGGACGTCCGGTGCGGAGGTGCGGACCCGGACGGCGGGCCGTACGCGCGCGTCGATGAATTCCCGCATGGGGGTGTCGGCCAGCAGTCGGCCCCGGCCGAGGACGACCAGGTGGTCGGCGAACGAGGCGGTCTCGTTCATCAGGTGACTGGACACCAGCACGGTCCGTCCTTCGTCCGCGAGGCGGCGCAGCAGGCCGCGGATCCACACGATGCCCTCCGGGTCGAGGCCGTTGGACGGCTCGTCGAGCATCACCACCTCCGGGTCGCCGAGCAGCGCTGCGGCGATGCCGAGCCGCTGCCGCATGCCGAGCGAGTACGTCCGTACCCGGCGGCGGGCCGCGGGCTCCAGCCCGGTCTCCTCCAGCACCTCGTCCACCCGGCGGTCCGGGATGCGGTGGGTCGCCGCCAGGATCCGCAGATGGTCACGGCCGGTGCGGGCGCCGTGCGCGGCACCGGCGTCGAGCAACGCGCCCACCCGGCGCAGGGGTTCACGCAGGGTCGCGTAGGGCCGGCCGTCGAGGGTGGCGGAGCCGGAGGTGGGGTGGTCCAGGCCGAGCGCCAGGCGCATGGTGGTGGACTTCCCCGCGCCGTTGGGGCCGAGGAAGCCGGTGACGCGGCCGGGCGGCACGGTGAAGGTGAGGTCGTCGACGGCTCGCCCGGTGCCGTACTCCTTGGTGAGGTCGCGGACGTCGATGCTGGTCATGGCACCAGCGTGGCGGACCGCACCGCACGGGGTCCTCCCCCGCCGGTGGGCTGTTCCTCCCCCGCGCGGGGGAGCCCGCCGTCGCCGGCCGATGACACGATGACGGGATGGTTCGCCTGCTGCGCCCGCTGGTTCGCGGGAGGACGTACACCCGGCTGCTGCACATGTGGGTGCCGATGGCCGGGATCAGCGTGTGGTTGTGGATCGAGCCGGGGCTGCCGTGGGTTCCGCTGCTGGTGCTGGTGCCGGTGGGGCTGCTGCCGGCGGTGCGGGTGGCCGAGGTGATGCAGGCGCGACTGCTGCTGACCCCGGACGAGGTGGAGCCGGACTTCGCCACGCGTCCTGCCACGACCTGGCGGGACCGCTGGCGGACCGTGCTGTGGCTGGAGATCCGCACGCTGCTCGGCGGGGCCGTCGCGTACGCCACGCTCTGGCTGCCGGCCGTGGCGTACGCCCTGGCCGCCCGCACGGTGGGACACGAGACCGAGGATTTGCCGCAGGTCGCGGGCCCGCCGAACTGGGTGTTCGGTCTGCTGGCCCCGCTGCCGCTCGTCGCGCTGTACGCGGTCGTGGCCGGGGGCGGCACGGCGCTCACCGCCGTCGCGCGGCGGCTGCTGGGCCCGTCGGTCGCCGAGCGCCTCGCGGCCGTCGAGGAGCGCACCGAGCAGCTCCTGGAACGCACCCGCATCGCGCGCGAGTTGCACGACTCCATCGGGCACGCGCTGACCGTGGCCGTCGTGCAGGCGGGAGCCGCCCGCGCGGCGAACAGCCCGGAGTTCACCGACCGGGCGCTGACGGCCATCGAGGAGACCGGCAGGGCGGCCCTGGAAGACCTGGAGCGGGTGCTCGGCGTGCTGCGCGAGTCGGAGCGGCCCGCGAGCGCCCGTCCGACCCTCACGGACGCCGACCGGTTGCTGGAGTCCGCGCGCGCCTCCGGGGCCGAGGTCGACGCCGAGGTCACGGGGCCGCTGGAGGCCCTGCCGGGCCCGGTCTCCCGTGAGGGCTACCGCATCCTTCAGGAGGCGCTGACCAACGTGCTGCGGCACGCGGGCGCGGTGCCGGCCCGGGTGCGGGTGTCCGCGAGGGACGGCCTGCTCACCCTCGACGTGCGCAATCCGCTGCCGGAGGATGCGTCCGCCCCCGGCCGCGGCAGCGGCCTGCGCGGGATACGCGAGCGGGCGGCGCTGCTCGGCGGGCGGGCGCACACGGGCCCGGACGGGGACGGCGACTGGCAGGTACGCGTCGAGCTGCCGCTGGGCTGATCTACGCTGGGCGGATGCCCGTCAGAGTGCTCCTCGTCGACGACGAACCGCTGGTACGCGCGGGACTCCGGGCCGTGCTGGAGGCCCAGCCGGACATCGCGGTCGTCGGTGAGGCCGCCGACGGGGCGGCGGTGATCCCGCTGGTGCGGCAGCTGCGGCCGGACGTGGTCGCCATGGACGTACGCATGCCGCTGCTCGACGGCATCGAGTCCACGCGCGCGCTGCTGCGGACGGTCGCCGACCCGCCGAAGATCCTCGTGGTGACGACCTTCGAGAACGACGAGTACGTCTACGAGGCGCTGCGCGCGGGCGCCGACGGGTTCCTGCTGAAGCGGGCCCGCCCGGCGGAGATCGTGCACGCGGTGCGGCTGATCGCGGAGGGCGAGTCCCTGCTGTTCCCCGCCTCGGTGCGGCAGCTGGCCGCCGAGTACGGCGACGGCGGCGGGAACCGCGCGGCCCGGGCCGCGCTGGAGCGTGCCCGGCTCACCGAACGGGAGGGTGAGGTGCTCCGGTTGATGGCGCGTGGGCTGTCGAACGCGGAGATCGCCGCGCGGCTGGTGGTCGGCACGGAGACGGTGAAGTCACATGTGAGCGCCGTCCTGGCGAAGCTGGGCGCGCGGGACCGCACGCAGGCGGTGATCACGGCGTACGAGTCGGGGTTCGTGGCCCCCGGGTGACGGGCCGCGCGGAAGGGGGGAGGGCGCGGAGTGCGCCGCCCGGAGGTCGCCGGGGTCCGGCGCGCCGAGTACGATCCGCCCAACACGCGCACGAGCTGGGAGGACGGACGGTGGGTCGGCTGACCGGCGGGGATCCCTCGCTGCTGCGGAGGATCAACTCCGCGGTGGTGCTGCACGCGTTGCGGGCCACGGACTGCGCGACGCTGACCGAGGTGACCCGGGTGACGGGACTGTCCCGGCCGACGGTCGAGGGCGTCGTCGAAGGGCTGATCGAGGCGGGCCTGGTCGTGGAGGCGGCGGCCGACGAGGGCACCGCGCGACGTCAGGGCCGCCCGGCGCGGCGGTTCCGCTTCCGGGCGGAGGCGGGGCATCTGCTCGGCCTGGAGATCGGCGTGCACCGGGTGGCGGCGCTGCTGGCCGACCTGGACGGCCGGGTGATCGGCGCGCAGGTGCGGGACGTGGACGAGACGGTCGACGCCGACGAGCGTCTGGACCGGCTGCGGGCGGCCGTCGCGGAGCTGCTGCGGCGGGCCGGGGTGCCGCGGGGCTCGCTGCGGGCGGTCGGCGTGGGCACCCCGGGGATCGTCGACGCGGACGGCACGGTGCGGCTGGGTACGGCGCTGCCCGGCTGGACCGGACTGGGCCTCGGCGAACGGCTGAGCCGCTCCTTCAAGTGCCCGGTGCTGGTGGAGAACGACGCCAACGCGGCGGTGGTGGCGGAGCACTGGAAGGGCTCCGCCAAGGAGACCGACGACGTGGTGTTCGTGCTGGCCGGGCTGAGCCCGGGCGCCGGTTCGCTGATCGGCGGGCGGCTGCACCGCGGGTACGGCGGGGCGGCCGGCGAGATCGGGGCGCTGCACCTGCTGGGCCGGGAGGCGACGCCCGAGACGCTGCTGTCCACCACGGACGAGCCGTTGCACCCGCTGGACGAGCAGGCCGTCGCCGCGGTCTTCGCGCAGGCCCGCGAGGGCGACCAGCGGGCGCTCGCGGCCATGGACCGGTTCATCCAGCGGCTCGTGCACGACGTGGCGGCGCTGGTGCTGGCCCTGGACCCGGAGCTGGTGGTGATCGGGGGCTGGGCGGCCGGCCTGGACGGCGTGCTGGAGCCGCTGCGCCGGGAGCTGTCCCGCTACTGCCTGCGCCCGCCGGAGGTCACCCTGTCCCTGCTGGGCGAGGCGGCGGTGGCGACGGGCGCGGTGCGGCTGGCTCTCGACCACGTCGAGGAGCAACTGTTCGCGGTGGAGGGCACGGTGACGGCCCGCCGCTGACGGGCCGCGCGCCGTGGGGCCCGGCCCCACGGCGCGTCGACGCCTCGTCAGGAGGCCTGGCGCTCCGGGCCGTGGTGTATCTCGACACCGCCGGAGTCACCGAAGGTGAGGCGGCAGGTGTCCGCGCGGTACGTGGCCACCGAGAGCGCGGCGGTGCGGCCGCGGGCGATGTAGCGGGTGGTGACGACGAGGACGGGGGCGCCGGGCAGCCGGTCCAGTTCCTTGGCCTCGTCCGCGCCGGCCGAGCCGAGCTCCACGGCGTTCTCCTGCCGCTCCAGCTCCAGGCGCTGCAGCTCGCGCAGCACCGCGCGGGCGCGGGCGGCGCCGGAGGGGGCGTCGATGCCGGAGAGGTCGGGCACCGAGGCGGCCGGGATGTACAGCATCTCGGACGCGACGGGCTGGCCGCGGGAGACGCGGGAGCGCCGCACGATGTGCACGGGCTCGTCGCTGCCCGTCACCAGGGTCTCGGCGAGCGCGGCGGACGGCACGTCGAGCCGGCAGTCCACGCTGTGCCACGCGTCGTGGGGGCCGCCCGGCCAGGTGTGCTGCTCGCTGCCGACGGACACGCCCATGCGCGGCGGGGCGACGGTGGTCCCGACGCCGCGGCGGCGCTGCAGGCGGCCTTCCAGTTCAAGCTGTTCCAGGGCCTGCCGGAGCGTGGCGCGCGCGACGCCGAAGCGGGCGGCCAGGTCGCGTTCGTTGGGCAGGATCTCGCCCACGGAGAACTCCGAGTCCAGCGCCTCGCTGAGCACGGTCTTCAAATGCCAGTACTTCGGTTCCGGCACCGATTCCAGCTGCGTGGTCCCCACCCTGTCCTCCACGATCGCCGTGTCCGGCGGCGTTTTAGCGCCCTTGTTTATTAAAGGTTGTTTCACTTCTCTGCGACGATAAGGGGGCCATGGGACTTGGTCAATACCAATCGGCGCTCCGCGGGAAGGCCCCGTCGCGCGGTGCGACGGGCGCTTCCCGGGCGGGCGGGGCGCGATTACCGGAGCGCGGCGAGCCGGGCCAGTTTGTCGGGGTTGCGCACGACGTGGACGGTGCGGACGCGGCCCTCGTCGACGTCGAGCTGGACGACCGTGTCGGGCTTGCCGCCGGACAGCACGAGCACCGCGGGCCCGCCGTTGAGTTCCACCATGAGGACGGAGGCGTCCGGCACGCCCTTGCCGGCCACGCCGGCGAAGAAACGTCCCACGTGGTCGGCGCCGTGCAGCACCCGCAGGGGGGCGCGGGCCTTGCCGCCGCTGTCGCCGACGAACCGCACGTCCGGGGCGAGCAGTTCCATCAGGCCCGCGAGATCACCGCCGGCCGCCGCGGCCAGGAAGCGTTCGGTGAGGGCGCGACGCCGGGCGGGGTCGACGTCGTAGCGGGGGCGCCGCTCGTCGACGTGCCGGCGGGCGCGGGCGCCGAGCCGGCGGACGGCCGCCTCACCTCGGCCGGTCATGGCCGCGATGTCGGCGTAGGGGTAACCGAAGGCCTCGCGCAGCACGAAGACCGCGCGTTCCAGCGGGGAGAGAGTCTCCATGACGACGAGGACCGCGAGGGAGACGGACTCGGCGAGCACGGCCCGCTCGGCGGTGTCGGCCACGGTGTCGCCGAAGTCGGTGACGTAGGGGTCGGGCAGCCACGGGCCCACGTAGGTCTCGCCGCGTGCCTTGATCCGGCGGAGCCGGTCGATGGCGAGGCGGGTGGTGACGCGCACCAGGTAGCCGCGCGGCTCGCGCACGTCGGACCGGTCGTCGCCGGACCAGCGCAGCCAGGCGTCCTGCACGACGTCCTCCACGTCGGCCACCCGGCCCAGCATGCGGTAGGCGACACCCATGAGCAGGGGCCGGTGTTCCTCGAACACCTCGGTCGCGGGGTCGACGGTCACGGAACCATCCCAGCCGACGCGCGCGTGGGTGTCCAGACGGCTCGAGGGCGGCGGGCCCTCGGGGTGGCGGACGGCGCGAGGGCTACCCGTCGGTAGCAATTGCTGACAAGCTGTCTACGACGTCGGGCGACGTCCGTTCCCGCGAGTCCCGAACAAGGAGCACCCATGTCCGCGACCGTCTCCTTCAAGGTCACCTCTCCGCAAGGCCCGCAGACCGTCACGCTGTCCTACGCGCGCGTGGGCCGCGGCGCCCCGCTGCTCCTGCTGCACGGCATCGGACACCACCGGCAGGCCTGGGACCCGGTCGTGGACATCCTGGCCACCGAGCGCGAGGTGATCGCCGTGGACCTGCCGGGCTTCGGCGCCTCCCCCGCCCTCCCGGACGGTCTCGCCCACGACCTGCCCACCATGAACGCGGCGCTCGGCGGTCTGTGCGAGGCGCTGGAGCTCGACCGGCCGCACGTCGCCGGCAACTCCCTCGGCGGTCTGCTGGCCCTGGAGCTCGGCCGGTCACGGCTCGTGCGGTCGGTGACGGCGCTGTCCCCGGCGGGCTTCTGGACCCCGGCCGAGCGGCGGTACGCCTTCACGGTGCTGTCCGGCATGCGCGGGATCGCGGAGCGGATGCCGCCGCGGCTGGTGGAGAAGCTGGCCCGGTCCGCGGCCGGCCGGGCCGTGCTGACCAGCACGATCTACGCACGTCCCGGGCGCCGCGCCCCGGAGGCCGTGGTCGCCGAGACCCGGGCGCTCGTCGAGGCGACCGGCTTCGCCCGTACCCTGCGCGCGGGCGGCTCGGTGCGGTTCACCGACGACGTGCCCGGCATCCCCGTGACGGTGGCCTGGGGTTCGCGGGACCGGCTGCTGATCCCCCGTCAGGGCGTCCGCGCCAAGCAGATCATCCCCCGGGCGCGCCTGGTCAGGCTGCCCGGCTGCGGTCACGTCCCGATGAACGACGACCCGGCGCTGGTCGCCCGCGTCATCCTCGACGGCAGCCGCTGACCGGCCCACGCCCGGCCGGCCCCGCCCAGGCCGGCGGCCCCCGGGGACCACGGCACGGGTGCCCGGGAGCCGTCGCCGGATGACGGCATGAAAGGGTGCGGAAGTACTGCCGTAACCAGGCAATGTGGCGGCACGTCTCGTCGTGTCAGGCTTCCGTCGCGCCGGGGGGGGGACCGGCGGCAGGCGCGGGAGCGGCGAGCACGCCTGGGTGTGCACGAGGGGGTGTGGCGGTGGGGCGGGAGCCTACGGGGGACGGGCGACGGCGGCACGGCACGATCGGCGCCGCGCAAGCAGCGCTGACGGTGCTGGTGGTGGCCGGACTGTCCCTGACGGCACTGCTGTTGCGCCCCGACGCGGGCCTGCTGGCCAAGGGCAGCGGGCCGCTCGGCGGCAACCCCGTCCTCGTGTTCGGCCTCGCCCTGCTCGCCTTCTTCGGTGGCTTGTCGCTGCGCGAGAAGTACCGGCAGCGGGTCGACGCCGCTGACGAACTCGACCCGGTCCGGGAGCGGTTGACCGACGCCATGAGCCGCGGCCTGCTGGGCGCGTCGCTGGTCGTCCCGCTGCTCGTCCTGGTCCTGCACCGGTTCGGTTCGTCCGGCGACGCCTACGGGCCCGGCGTGGACGACGGCCTCGACGCGTCACCGTTCCCGAGCCCGGCCCAGGACCCCGCGCGCACCCTGCCTCCCCCACGGCACGCCGGGGACCCCGGGGACGGCCTGGACCTGGGGCTGACGCACATCCTGATCGGCCTCGGCATCGCCCTGCTCGTCGTGGTCGTCGTGCTCGCCGGGCTGCGTCTGTGGCGGCACCTGACCCGGCCGTTGGCGCCCGAGGCCACGGCGACGTACGCGACGCTCGACGACGAGCAGGAGCGCCTGGCCCGCGCCGTGGACTCCGGGCGCCGTGCCCTGTCGGACGGGGACGACGCCCGCGCCGCCGTCATCGCCTGCTACGCCGCCATGGAGAAGTCGCTCGCCGACTCCGGTGTGGCCCGGCGTGCCTCGGACAGCCCGCAGGACCTGCTGGAGCGTGCCGTCGCCGGGGGCCTGCCCGCGGGGGCGGCCGCCGCCACGCTCACCGCGCTGTTCCGCGAGGCCCGTTACTCCACGCACCCGATGGACGCCCGCCACCGCGACCGGGCCGCCGCCACGCTCGCCGAGATCGCCGAGGGCCTGCGCGCGCAAGCCCCGGAACCCGACGCCGTGGCGGGTACCTCGTGAAGGCGCCCGCCCGGATACGGGCCGTGGCCGACTCCGTGCTGTCCGAGCCCGGTTCGCTCCGCCACTCGCTCGCCGTCCTCGGCACCGTCGCGGTCCCGACCGAGGTGCTGCTCGCCCTGGCCGACGGTGCCGCCGCGGCCGCCACCGGCCTCGCCCTGTTCACCGCGGTCGCCCTGGGTCTGGGGCGCTACGCCGCGGGCGGTGCCGCCCAGGACAGCGGCTTCCGGGAGCCCGTACGCCTGCTGAGCAGCCGGGCACCGGCTCTCGGCGGCTGGCGGCGCATCGTGTCCCACACCCTCACGGACGACGGCGACACGCACCTCGACACCGTCATGCGGCCGCAGTTGCAGCGGCTGTTCGCCGCCCGGCTGGCCGAACGGCACGGCGTCCCGATGTACCGGGACCCGCGGCGCGCCCGGGCACTGGTGGGAGTGGAGCTGTGGCCGTGGATCGATCCCGGGGCGCCCGCTCCGCGGCCCACGCTCCCAGAGCCCGTCCTGCGCTCCCTGCTCGACCGCCTGGAAGCCCTGTGACCGGTGGGGCCGCGGCCGGCCCGACCCCAGTCCCCGCACCCCGACCCCCGCACCGTGAGGAACCGACCGTGACCAGCCCCCGCCTCATCCCGGACCACGACACCCTGACGCCCCGGCAGGCGGGCGAGCGGGCCGCGGCCGTGCTCGACGAGATCGGCACGGCCGTGGTCGGCAAGAGGGAACCCCTGGAGCTGGTGATGCTCGGCGTCCTCGCCGGCGGCCACATCCTCGTCGAGGACCTGCCGGGACTCGGGAAGACGCTGCTGGCCCGCTCCTTCGCCACCACGCTCGGCCTGGACTTCCGCCGCATCCAGTTCACCCCCGACCTGCTGCCCTCCGACGTCACCGGAGCACCGTTCTACGACCAGCGGACCGGCGAGATGGTCTTCCGGCCCGGACCGGTCTTCACCCACCTGCTGCTCGCCGACGAGATCAACCGCACCCCGCCCAAGACCCAGGCCGCCCTGCTGGAGGCGATGGCCGAGTCCCAGGTGTCCGTCGACGGCAGCACCCGGCCGCTGCCGGAGCCCTTCGTGGTCGTCGCCACCGCCAACCCCATCGAGTACGAGGGCACGTACTCCCTGCCCGAGGCCCAGCTCGACCGGTTCCTGCTGCGGGTGCGGATGGGCTATCTGGAGGCCTCCGAGGAGAAGGGCATGCTGCGCGCGCGGGTCGACCGGGCGGCGCCCGAGGCGGTGCTGCGCCCGCTCAGCGGTCCGGGCGAGGTGCTGGCCATGCGGGCCGCCGTCGAAAGCGTCGAGGTCGACGACGACCTGCTGGAGTACGTCGTCGCGCTGGTCCGCGCCACCCGCGACCACCCGCACGTCCAGGTCGGCGCCTCCCCTCGCGGCGGCCTGGCCCTGGTGCAGCTCGCCCGCGCCCGTGCCGTCATGGACCTGCGGGACTACGTGACCCCGGAGGACGTCAAGTCGGTGGCGGTGCCCGCCCTCGCGCACCGCGTCACCCTCAAGCCGGAGCTATGGGTCCGGCAGATCGACGGCGACGACGTGACGCGCGAGATCGTGCGGTCCGTGCCCGCCCCGCAGACCGTGCCGCGCACGCCGATCGCGTCATGACGGAGCGCGTCCCGGACCGCAGGGCGGCCGCCGCCGTGCGGCGGGCCCTGGTCGGCCGTCACGACGTGACCGCCCAGCCACCGCCACCGCCTCCGTCCGGCCTGCGCGCGGGTGAACGCGCGCTGCGGCTGGGCACGTTGGCCGTCGTCGCGCTGGTCGCCGCGCTCGTCACCGGGCACCCCTGGGTCCTCGCCCTCGCCGCGCCGCCCCTGGTGCTGCTCGCCCTCGCCCTGCCGGGCGGGCCGCGCCCGCGGGCGGTGACGGCCGAGGCCGAGGTGGAGCCGCGGCGGCTCTTCGAGGGCGAACGAGTGAGGGTGCGGATCGCGGTCTCCCACGACGGTGCGACCGGCCGCCTGGACCCCGGCATCACCCTCGGTCACGGGGTCCGGCTCGACCATCTCGCGGTCGGCGCGCACCACGTCGATCTCGTCCTGACCGCGCGGCGCTGGGGCCGCTGGTCGCTCGGCACGGTCGACGTCGACGTCTACGACGAAGGCGGGCTGGCGCGGCGCACGGTGCGGGCCGAACTCGGTGAGGTCGCCGTGTTCCCGCTGCCCGGACACGCCGGCCTCACCCCGATCCCGGTCCGGCTGCCGCAACGGCTCGGCGAGCACACCGCCGTGCAGCGCGGCGAGGGCGTCGAGGTCACCGGCGTGCACCCGTACGTACGCGGTGAACGGCAGCGGCGGATCCACTGGCCGGCCACCACCCGGCGCGGGTCCCTGCAGGTGCACCAGTTCGCCGCGGAGCGCGCGGCCGACACCGTGGTGCTGCTCGACGTCCTCGCCGACGTGGTCGACCCGGCCACCGGCGCGTCCTCGCTCGACGAGACCTTCCGGGCGGCCGCCGGGCTGGTTCGCGCCTATCTGCGCACCCACGACCGGGTCGGCGTCGTGTCGGTCGGCGGCACGACCCGCTGGCTGCAACCGGGCAGCGGTCAGGGCTACTTCTACCGCATCGTCGAGAGTGTGCTGGAGGTCCGCAAGGACCGCGCGCACCGCTCGGAGGGGCTCGGCCTGCTCCCGCCGCCCGCGCTGCCGGAAGGGGCGCTGGTGTACGTCATGACGCCGCTGACGGACCAGCGGATCTTCGACGTCCTGCACCAGATCCGCGGGCGGGCCAACCCGATGGTCGTCGTCGAGATCCCCGCCGGCGAGCCGGTCGTGGAACCCGGCGACACCGAAGGCGAACTCGCGCTGCGGCTGTGGCGGGCCGACCGGGACGCGATGCGCTTCGCCCTGGTGGAGCGCGGCATCGCCGTCGTCGCCCACCGGCCCGGTGAGAGTCTCGACCTCGCTCTCGCGCCGCTGCTGCGCACCCGCGTCCACGGGGGGTCCCGATGACCGCCGCACCCGCCCGGACCGCCCGGCCGGGCACGGCCTCGGCCGGCAGCCCGGTCGCCCGGCTCCTCACCCGTCTCACGTCCCGCGTCACGGACCGTCTGCTCGGGACGGCCCTGGCCGTCGCCGCCTGCGACCCGCCGGCCGCGCTGCACGCGTCGCCGCTGGTCAAGATGCTGGTCTTGGGAACGGCGGTGGCCGCGTGGTGGGCCGCTCCGATGGTCGACGCCCGTCCCGTCCTGACGTCCACGCGCTGGCGGATCCTGGCGGCCCGCCGCAGGACGACCGTGCTGCCGGCGGCGGCGATCGCGGTCGCCGCCTTCACCGGCCCCCCGTTCTGGCTGGTCGTCTGCGTCGCCGCCCTGCTGCTCGCCTACCTGCTGGTCACCGACCCGTGGACGGCCGGCGTCACCGCCCCGGCCGGGTATCCGCGGGCGGCGCCCGCCCTGACGGCCGCCGCCGCGACCGCCGTGGTCCTGCTCGTCGCCCAGGCGCCGGTCGCGGGGACCTCGTGGGCGCGGCTGCCCGCCTCACTCGCCGTCGCGGCGACGGTGGTGTGCCTGGTGCTGGCGCTGCGCGCCCGTCGGCGCCCGCCCCGCTGACCGCCCCGCTGACCGCCTGGATCACCGGCGGGTCCGGCGCGCGCTGTCAAGTGACCGCGTTTCAGCGGGGCTTCGCCGGTCGGCACCGCAGCAATTCGGACAGAAGCACGCTTTACTCGTCAGTCACGGTACGTTCGTGATCACGAAACACGGTTCCTTCACAGTGACTGTATGAGTCGAGACATGTCTGATGTGACGAACGACCGTGACGGAGGGCGCGCGGCGGCCCGCTGGAACCCGATGGCCCGCGCCGCGCGCTGCGGGGAGGCGTTCCACGCGTGGTGGACACGCCGCCACGGCCACGCGCCGCCGGCGCACGATACCGGCGACGCCCCGCCGTTGCCCGGGCCGGCGGCGGTCGAGAGCGTGCTGTGGCGGATGCGGACGACGGTGCGGGACGAACCGGGCGCGCTTGCGGCCCTGTGCACCGCGCTCGCCGAGCGGCGGGTCGACATCCTGAGCCTGCAGACGCACCCGCTGGGCGCGCACACCGTCGACGAGTTCCTGCTGCGGGCGCCGGCCGGTGCGGACCTGGTCGCCGCGGTGACGGCGGGCGGGGGCGTGGACACCTGGGCCGAGCGGGCCGACGCGCACGACCTGGTGGACGGACCGACCCGGATGCTCGGCCTGGCCGCCCGCACCGCGACGGACGCCGCGGAACTGCCGCTCGCGCTGCGGCAGTTGCTGGGGCGCTGCACCATCCGTTCGCTGCCCGCCGGTGGCGCGAAGGCCGGTGCGGTCCCGCCGGACGGCTCGCTGGAGGACACCGTGATCCGGCTGCGCGACCCGGAGGGCGGTGTGATCACCGTGGAGCGGCCGTATCTGCCGTTCACCCCGACGGAGTTCGCCCGCGCCCGGGCCCTGGTGGAGCTGGACGCCCGGCTCGGTCCGCGGATGCCGCGCGGCCGTGACGTGCTGACGTTGCCCGAGGGCGGTGACATCTCCGTGCGCCGGGCGGACACCGCCGACCTGGAGGCCGCGCGGGCGATGCACGAGCGGTGCTCCGACGAGACGCTGCGCCGCCGCTACCACGGGCCCGTCGGGGACGCGAGCCGCTACCTCAGCCACCTGCTCAGCCCGCGCTTCGGCCGCACCCTCGCCGCGCAGACCGCGTCGGGCCGCATCGTCGCCCTCGGCCATCTGCTGTGGGACGGCGACGAGACCGAGGTCGCGCTGATCGTCGAGGACGCGTGGCAGCGGCGGGGCGTCGGCGCCGAACTGCTGTCCCGCCTGGTGGGGATGGCGGTCGAGGCGGGCTGCGCCCACGTCTACGCCGTGACCCAGGCGTCCAACACCGGCATGGTCGCGGCGATGCGCGGCCTGGGCCTCCCGCTCGACTACCAGGTCGAGGAGGGCACCCTGGTGATCACGGCCCGCCTGACCCCGGCCCCGGCGGCGCACCCCACCCCGGAACCCGGCGAACGGGTCGCCCGGCCCTGACCGGCGTCCCGCCCCGACAACGGAAAACGGCCCGGCACACCGCGGTGTGCCGGGCCCCCCGTTTCATGGGCGGTCCCTCACCCCTGCGCCATGGCCTCCGACCGGGCCGGGCGCGCGGACGGTGTGCCCAGGGCCTGGTCGAGGTCGGACCACAGGTCCTCCGTGTCCTCCAGGCCGACCGAGAGGCGCAGCAGGCGGTCGGAGACACCGGCGTCCCTGCGGTCGTCGGCGTCGACGATGCGGTGGCTGATGGACGCCGGGTGCTGGATGAGCGAGTCCACGCTGCCAAGGCTCACCGCCGGGGTGATCAGCCGGACGCCCGCGATCACCTCGTGCGGGTCGCCGTGCACCTCGAAGGAGACCATCGCCCCGCCGATGCTCGGGTAGTGGACCCGGGCCACCCGCGGGTCCGCGGCGAGGCGGGCGGCGAGTTCGGCGGCGTTCGCCGACGCGGCCCGCACCCGGACCGGGAGGGTGGACAGGCCCCGCAGCAGCAGGTAGCCGGCCAGCGGATGCAGCACCCCGCCGGTGGCGAACCGTACCTGCCGCAGCCGCCCGGCGAGCTCCTCGTCGCAGGCCACCACACCCGCCAGCACGTCGCCGTGTCCGCCGAGGTACTTGGTGGCGCTGTGCAGCACCAGCCGCGCCCCGTGCTCGGCCGGGCGCTGCAGCACCGGGGTGGCGAAGGTGTTGTCGACGAGCAGCGGCACGGAGCCGCAGGCGTGGGCGACGGCCCGCAGGTCGATCTCGGCGAGCGTGGGGTTGGCGGGCGTCTCCACCAGCACCAGACCGGTGTCCGGACGGAGCGCGTCGGCGACCCCGGCCGGGTCGGTCCAGGTGACCTCCGAGCCGAGCAGCCCGGCGGTCAGCAGGTGGTCGCTGCACCCGTACAGCGGGCGTACGGCGACGACGTGCCGGAGGCCCATGGAACCGCGGACCAGCAGCACGGCGCTGAGCGCGGCCATGCCGCTGGCGAACGCGACCGCCGCCTCGGTGCCCTCCAGGCGCGCGAGGGCGGTCTCGAAGCGGGCGACGGTGGGGTTGCCGAGCCGTCCGTACACCGGCGGGCCGTCCGGCTCGGCGCCGGTCGTGGCGAAGGCGTCGATGCGGGCGGCCTCGGCCCGGCTGTCGTAGGAGGGGTAGGTGGTGGACAGGTCGATCGGCGGGGCGTGCAGTCCGAGTCCGGCGAGGTCGTCCCGGCCGGCGTGCACGGCCTCGGTGGCGAGTGCTCTGGTGGTGCGTCGCGTGTCCATGCCGTTGTCCATGGCGCTCAGGGTGAACACCGAACGGTTCTGCGCGACCGTTCCCCGTGCTACGTTCGGCGGGTGGCCGAATCTGTCGTACTGGATCCGGTGGACCTCCATCTGCTGCGGCTGTTGCAGAACGACGCCCGGACGACGTACCGGGACCTCGCCGCGCAGGTCGGGGTCGCGCCGTCGACCTGCCTGGACCGGGTGACCCGGCTGCGCCGCTCCGGCGTGATCCTCGGGCACCGGCTGGAACTCGACCCGGCGAAGCTCGGCCGGGGTCTCCAGGCGCTGCTGTCGGTCCAGGTGCGGCCGCACCGACGGGAGCTGGTGGGGCCGTTCGTGGAGCGGATCCGGGCGCTGCCCGAGTCGCTGACCGTGTTCCACCTGACCGGCCCGGACGACTACCTGGTGCATGTCGCCGTCGCCGACATGACGGATCTGCAGCGGCTGGTCCTCGACGAGTTCACCTCGCGGCGGGAGGTGGCACGGGTGGAGACCCGGCTGATCTTCCAGCGGTGGGACTGCGGTCCGATGCTGCCGCCTTCGCCCTCGGCTCAATCCGGGTGACGTGCGGCGGACGTCGTACCAGGATGGTCCGCATGTCACCAACCAACAGCGCGCTTCCCCGTCAGGTCGCCGACGCCTACGTCGACGAGCTCATCGCCCTCGATCCGATCACCGGGACGTACCTCGGCGTCAAGGAGAGTTCCTCCCGGCTGCCCGATCTCTCGCCCGCCGGTCAGGAGGCGGTCGCCGACCTGCTCCGGGCGACCCTCGCCCGGCTCGACGAGGCCGAGCGGCTGCCCGGAGCGGACAGCGACGCCGAGCGCCGCTGCGCCCGGCTGCTGCGGGAGCGGCTGACCGCCGAACTCGCCGTGCACGAGGCCGACGAGCACCTGCGCGCGGTCGGCAACCTGGGCACGGTCGCGCACTCGGTGCGCGAGGTGTTCACGGTGACCCCGGCGGAGACCGAGGACGACTGGCGGGTGATCGCGGAGCGGCTGCGCGCGGTGCCGGCCTCGCTGGCCGGGTACCGGGAGTCCCTGGAACTGGGCCTGGAACGCAAGCTGTACGCGGCGCCGCGCCCGGCCGGGACGTTCGTCGGGCAGCTCGGCGAGTGGGCGGACACGGGCGAGGGCCGCGGCTGGTTCGAGGACTTCGCCGCCGCCGGTCCGGACACGCTACGCGCGGAGCTCGACGAGGGCGCCCGCGCGGCGACGGCGGCCGTGGTGGAGCTGCGGGACTGGCTGCGGGACGTGTACGCCCCGGCGATCGAGGGCGCGCCGAACACGGTCGGGCGGGAGCGCTACGCCCGCTGGTCCCGCTACTACAACGGCACCGACCTGGACCTGGACGAGGCGTACGCGTACGGCTGGTCCGAGTACCACCGGCTGCTGGGCGAGATGAGGAAGGAGGCCGAGAAGATCCTTTCTGGGGCGGACACCCCGTGGGTGGCCCTGGCCCACCTCGACGAGCACGGCCGCCACATCGAGGGCGTGGACGAGGTCCGCGACTGGCTGCAGGGCCTGATGGACCAGGCGATCGACCGGCTCGACGGCACGCACTTCGACCTCGCCGAACGGGTGCGGAAGGTCGAGTCGCGGATCGCCCCGGCGGGCAGCGCGGCGGCGCCGTACTACACGCAGCCGTCGGAGGACTTCTCCCGGCCGGGCTGCACCTGGCTGCCCACGATGGGGCTGACCCGTTTCCCGGTGTACGACCTGGTGTCCACCTGGTACCACGAGGGCGTCCCCGGCCATCACCTCCAGCTGGCGCAGTGGGTGCACGTGGCGGAGAACCTCTCCCGCTACCAGGCCACCGTCGGCATGGTCAGCGCCAACTGCGAGGGCTGGGCGCTGTACGCGGAGCGGCTGATGGACGAGCTGGGCTTCCTGACGGACGCGGAGGAGCGGCTCGGGTACCTGGACGCTCAGATGATGCGGGCGACCCGGGTCATCGTCGACATCGGCATGCACCTGGAGCTGGAGATCCCCGCGGACTCGCCGTTCCACCCGGGCGAGCGGTGGACGCCGGAGCTGGCGCAGGAGTTCTTCGGCGCGCACAGCAGCCGCCCGGCAGACTTCGTGGAGAGCGAGCTGACCCGCTACCTGACGATCCCGGGGCAGGCGATCGGCTACAAGCTCGGTGAGCGGGCCTGGCTGCTGGGCCGGGAGAAGGCCCGGGAGCGGCACGGCGACGCCTTCGACCTCAAGTCCTGGCACATGGCGGCGCTGTCCCAGGGGTCGCTGGGCCTGGACGACCTGGTGGACGAACTGGCGGCGCTCTAGGACCGGTTCAGCGCCGGAAACCGCCCTCGGAGTCGATGACCTGGCCGGTGATCCAGCCCGCCTCGTCCGTGGCAAGCCACGCGATGAGGCGGGCCGGGTCGTCCGGCATGCCCCAGCGCCCGGCGGGGAAGCGAGCGGCGATCGCGTCGTAGACCTCGCCGGTCAGGTAGTCGGTGTCCACCGGGCCGGGGTTGACGGTGTTCACGGTGACCGCGTGCTCGGCCAGCGTGGTCGCCAGGGACCGGGTGACGGAGGCCAGGGCGCCCTTCTGGAGGGCGTAGGCGATCTCGCCGGGCATGCCGCCGGCGATGTCCTGCCCGGAGGTCATCATCGTCACGCGTCCGCCGGGGGTGCCCGGGGGCAGCGTGGCCCGGTGCCGGGCGTGGGCCTGGACCAGCAGCAGCACGGAGCGGGTGTCGACGGCCCAGTGCGCGTCGAGCATCGCGGCGTCGACGGTGTCGAGGTCGCCGTCGGAGCCGCTGAGGGCGTGGTTGGCGACGAGGATGTCGAGGCGCCCGCCGAGCGCCTCGACGGCGCGGGCGTGCAGGGCGGCCGGTTCCGCCGGGTCGCTGAGGTCTCCAGGGCCTGCGACCACGCGCGCGTCCGGGTCGCCGAGGGCCGCCCGCACGGAGGCGGTCACGTCCTCGATCCGGTCGGCGCCCCAGGGCATGGCGGCGTCGTGCGGCACATGGTGGTGCAGATAGACGCTCGCGCCGTACGCGGCGAGCCTGCGGGCCACGGCGTGACCGATGCCGCCGCGCCTGCTCGCACCGGTCACCAGGGCGGTGCGGCCCCGCAGCGGCAGCGGGTCACGGCGGAGTTCCTCGGGCGGGGGCGGGGGAAACTTCGGCATGATCCCCATGATGGGTCGCGCCGCCGGCGAGGGCACCCGAATAACGGCGCCCGCGGGTCAGGGCAGCGGCCGGAGCTGCACCAGGACCAGCCAGGTCTCCGGGCCGGGGCTGACCTGTGCGGCGCGCACGGCGTAGGGGCCGGGGGCGAGGGCGAGGCGCGCGTGGTCGGTGCCGGCGGCGTGCGTGCCGGGCCAGGCCGCGTCGAACAGGACGACGGGGCCGGGCACCTTCCACCGCGTCTCCCGCTGCCACTGGGCGGTCGCGAGCGCGGCGGGGACGCTCGTCAGCAGGTCCTCCTCCGCCTCTCCTGCGACCCAGCGGACGAAGAGGGAGTGCTCGGGGAGGAAGGCGGTCGCGGCGGGTTCGTCGCCCAGGACGAGGGCGGCGGCGTCGCCGACGGGGAGGAGCCCGACGAGCCCGTCGACCTCGCAGGCCCGGTCGTAGTCCGAGGCGAACTCCTCACCGTCGGCTCCCGTCCAGAACGGCAGCACCGCCTCCGGCACCGCGACGAGCGGCCCGCCGCCCGACTCCACCCACTCGACCGTGCCCGGCTCCGCGTATCGCTCCATGGCGGCACAACCTATCGGCTCGACTCCCTTGGCGGACGGGCGGGTTCAGCACCCGCACGCGTCACCCGCCAGGGGTGCCGTCAGGGGATCGGCGGCGTGGCTCTCGCGGCCCCGCGCGGTCTCGAACGCGAAGCCCTCGCGCACCCAGTACTCGAACCCGCCGAGCATCTCCTTGACCTGGTGACCGAGTTCGGCGAGGGCGAGCGCGGCGCGGGCGGCCCCGTCGCAGCCGGGCCCCCAGCAGTACGTCACGACCGGCACGGACGGGTCCAGGAGTGCGGCGGCCCGCTCGGGGATGCGGGCGGTGGGCAGGTGCACCGCGCCGGGGACGTGGCCCTGGTCCCACGCCTCGGCGGAACGGGAGTCCAGCAGGACGAAGCCGGGGTCGCCGCCGGCCTCCAGCGCGGCGGCCACGTCGGAGACGTCGGTGTGCAGGGCGAGGCGCGCGCGGAAGTGGGCGGCGGCCGCGGCCGGGGAGGCGGGGGCGACGCGCAGGACGGGATTCACGGTGGTGGTCATGGGAGAGAAACTACGGTCGCGCGGGGCGGCCCTGAAGGGACGATCCCCGGCCCCACCCTTGTTCCGCCGGGGGGATCCCTGGTAGTTCTCGGGAATGACCGCGTATTCCCCGGACGCCACGGACTGGCGCATCCTCGACGTCCTCCAGCGGGACGGGCGGGCCAGTTACGCCGAGCTCGCCCGCGCCGTGTCGATGTCCGCGAGCGCGGTCACCGAACGGGTGCGGCGCCTTGAGGAGGCCGGGGTCGTCCAGGGCTACGCGGCGGTGGTGGATCCCGAGCGGCTCGGACTGCCGATCCTGGCGTTCGTGCGGCTGCGCTACCCGACCGGCAACTACAAGCCGTTCCACGACCTCGTCGCCGCCACGCCCGAGATACTGGAGGCGCACCATGTGACGGGCGACGACTGCTTCGTCCTGAAGGTCGTCGCGCGGTCGATGAGGCATCTGGAGGAGGTGTCGGGACGGATCGGCGCGCTCGGTTCGGTGACCACCAGCGTGGTGTACTCCTCGCCGCTGCCGCGCCGTCCCGTGGGACGCTGACCCGGCCCCGTCACGCCCCGAGCAGCCGCAGCCGTGAGCCGGACCTCCCCTTCTCGACCTCCAGTTGGGCGTGTACGCGGCGACGCAGGTCGGCGACGTGGCTGACGATGCCCACGCTGCGGTCGCGCTCGCGCAGGGAGTCGAGGACGTCGAGCACCTCGTCGAGGGTCTGGTCGTCGAGGCTGCCGAAGCCCTCGTCGATGAACAGCGTGTCCAGCCGGACCCCGCCCGCCTCGTCGGTCACCACGTCCGCGAGACCGAGCGCGAGGGCCAGGGAGGCGAAGAAGGTCTCCCCGCCCGAGAGGGTCGCGGTGTCGCGTTCCCGGCCGGTCCAGGCGTCGACGACGTGCAGTCCGAGGCCGCTGCGGCCGCGGCCGGCGCGGTCGTCGGAGTGGACGAGGGTGTAGCGGCCGGACGACATGCGCAGCAGTCGCGCGGTCGCGGCGGCGGCGACCTGTTCCAGGCGCGCGGCGAGGACGTACGACTCCAGGCGCATCCGGCGTTCGTTCTGCGCGGAGGTGCCGGCGGTGAGGGCGGCCATGCGGGCCACCCGGTCGTACTCCTCGCGCAGCGGGCCGAGCCGGCGCACCGAGGCGGCGGCGCGGGCGGAGAGCCGGTCCAGTTCGGCGCAGCGGCGGGCGGCGGCGTCGCGGGCGGAGGCGGCCTCGCGGACGGCGCGATCGGCGTCCTCGGCGGCGCGCCGGGCGGCGGCGAGGTCGGCGGCGGGCTGCCGGGCGGCGGCCACGGTCTCCGGTTCGGCGAGGACGGCGCGGACGGCGGCCTCCTCGTCGTGCCAGGCGTCCAGGCGCCGTTGCAGGTCGCGGTGGGCGGCGTCGTCCAGGAGGGCGTCCGCGGCGGCCTGCGGGGTGTCGAAGCCGGCGCGGAAGGCGGCGTCGGCGAGGCGGGCGTCGGCGTCCTTGAGCCGCCGGGCGGCGGCCTGGGCGGTCCGCGCCGCGTCGGTGGCGTCGGTGAGCAGGGCGACGTCGCGTTCGAGCTGCCCGGCGCGCGCGGCCACGCTCGGGGCGTCCCCCCGGGCAAGGGTCAACTCCGCCACCAGGGAGACGCGTTCGAGGTCGAGACGCTCCCGGTGGCCGACGCGGGCGGCGGCCCGGACCTCCGCGTCGCGCTGGGCGGCCGTGCGCAGTTCGTGTTCGCGCTCCGCGGCACGCAGCTGTTCCTGGGCGGCGTGCAGGGTGGAGGCGGCGTCCCGGGCCCGTGCGTACTCCTCCTCCGACTCGTCGAGCTCGCGGGCGAGTTGAGCGGTCGGGGTGTCCCCGGCTCCGGCGCCCGCCGCGGCCAGTTCCTCCCGTACGGCGGAGAGCCGCCGGTCCGCCTCGGTGCGCCGGTCCTCGGCGCGCTGGTGGGCGGTGAGGGCGCGTTCCTCCGTCTCGCGGTCGACGTGCCCGGCGTCCCTGCGGGCCGGGGCGGGGTGTTCCGTGGCGCCGCAGACCGCGCACGGGGCGCCGTCGGTGAGGCCGGCGGCCAGTTCCGCGGCGATGCCGTTCAGCCGCTGTTCCTTGAGGTCGAGCCAGTGCTGCCGGGCCGCCAGAGCCTCTTCCCGGGCGGCGCGGGCCTGTTCGGCGGCCGTGTCGGCGTCCCGGGTCAGCCGGTCCCGGGTCCGGGCCGCCTCCAGGCGGCGGCGGGCGGTGTCACGCTGTCCGGCGAGTTCCCCGGCCCGGGCCGCGGCCTGCTGCGCGGACGCGATGCGGTCCTGGAGGGCGGTGCGGGTGGCCTCCCAGTCGGCGAGCCAGTTCTCCGCGTCCTCCCGCGCCTCCTCGTCGGCGCGTTCCTGGCGGTCCAGGTCCGCCCGCTCGTGGAGGAGTTCGCCGAGGCGCCCTTCGGCGCGGCGGGCCGACTCCAGTCCGCCCAGTTCCTCGGCGGCCCGGCGGGCCGCCGCCGCGAGCCCGTCCACGCCGGCGTCCGCGAGGAACGCGGGGAGCAGGGCGCGGGCGTGGCCCTCCACGTCGGCCGCCCGGCGGTGCTCGGCGTCGGCGGAGTCCCGCAGCTCCAGGGCGGGGGCGACGGTCCCGGCCTTGCGGGCCCGCTCCATGCGGTCCTGTGCCTCGCGGTGGGCGCCGGAGCGCTCCCGCAGCCGCTCGGCGCGCTCCCGCGCCTCGGCGAACCGGCGTTGCAGCCGGTGCCGTTCGCGCTCCTCGTCCAGGGTGCGCGATGCCTCCGCGCGTACGGATTCGGCGGTGGCGAGCCGGCAGTGGGCGGCGGTGAGCTGTTCGCGGGCGGTGCTGCGGGCGACGGCGGCCGCGGTCAGCACGGCCTCGGCGAGGCCCGGTTCGCCCGGGGTCAGCTCGGGCAGGTCCATGGTGCCGTCCGCGGCCTGCTGCATGCGGTGGGCGTCGGCGAGCAGGTCGGCGTCGCCGTCGCGCACCCGGGACTCGGCGGCCCGCCGGCGTTCGGCGAGGCGCTTCTCCACCTCGGCGAAGCGGTGGGTGTCGAAGAGACGGCCGAGCAGCTTGCCGCGGGCCTCGGCGTCGGCGCGCAGGAAGCGGGCGAAGTCGCCCTGCGGCAGCAGCACCACCTGGCAGAACTGCTCCCGGCTCATGCCGAGGAGCTGGGTGATCTCCTCGCCGATCTCCTGGTGCGAGCGGCTGAGGTCCTTCCAGGTCCCGAAGGCGGCGTCGCGCTCCCGCAGCCAGGTCTGCGCCTTGTCGACGGTGGTACCGGTGCCGCGCTTCTTCGGGCGCTCCCAGGGCGGCTGCCGGGTGATCTCCAGGCGGCGTCCGGCGACGGTGAGTTCGAGGGTGACGGCGGTGCGGGTGCCGGGTGCGGCGTGGTCGCTGCGCAGGGTGGTGCCCTGGCCGCCCTGGCGGGCGCCGGGGACCGAGCCGTAGAGGGCGTAGCAGACGGCGTCCAGGACGGAGGTCTTGCCGGCGCCGGTGGGGCCGTGCAGCAGGAACAGGCCGGCGGTGGACAGGGCATCGAAGTCGACGCTCTGGGTGGTGCCGAACGGGCCGAAGGCGGTGATGTCGAGCCGGTGCAGCCTCATCGGGTCCCCTCCCGCACGGCTTCGTCGGCGCGCACGGCGTCGAAGGCGTCGCGCAGCACGGTCCGCTCGCGGGGGTCGGGTCCGGCGCCGCGGACGTGGGCGACGAAGTCCTCGGCGATCTGCTGGTCGTCGCGGCCTGCGAGGCGGCGGGCGTAGGAGACGTCGGGGTCGTCCGGCGGCCGGTCGGGGTCGAAGACGAGGGCGAGGGTGTGCGGGAACCGCTCGGTGAGCCGGACCATGGGGTCGGCGGGGCGGACCGGGTCGGTGAGGGTCGCCTCGACCCACGCCTCCTCGTGCCGGGTGAGCGCGGGGTCGGCGAGGAGGTCGTCGAGGGTGCCGCGGATGCGGGCCAGGGGGCGCGGCACGGGGCAGTCGACGCGCTCGGCGGTGACGGACCCGACGGCGTCGAGGTCGACGAGCCACATGCTCTTGCGGTGCCCGGCCTCGGAGAAGGAGTACGGCAGCGGGGAGCCGGAGTAGCGGACGCGGTCGGTGAGGGTCTGGCAGCCGTGCAGATGGCCGAGCGCCACGTAGTCGACGCCGTCGAACACGGCGGCGGGCACGGACGCGACGCCGCCGACGGCGATGTCCCGTTCGCTGTCGCTCGGTTCGCCGCCGGTGACGAAGGCGTGGGCGAGGACGACGGAGCGGGTGCCGGCCGGGCGGGCGGCGAGGTCGGCGCGCACCCGGTCCATGGCGGCGGCGAGCACCGCCTCGTGCCCGGGCCGCTCCACGCCGAAAGCGTCCCGCACCAGGGCCGGTTCGAGGTACGGCAGGCCGTAGAAGGCGACGTCCCCGTGCGCGTCGGACAGCACCACGGGGGTGCCGCACGCGGAGGGGTCGGTGCGCAGGTGGATGCCGGCGCGGCCCATGAGTCCGGCGCCGACGCCGAGGCGCCGGGCGGAGTCGTGGTTCCCGGAGATCATCACCGTGGGCACGCCGAGGGCGGCGAGCCGGTGCAACGCGTCGTCGAACAGCTCGACCGCGGCGAGCGGCGGCACCGCCCGGTCGTACACGTCCCCCGACACCACCACCGCGTCCACCTCGCGCTCGCGCGCGGTGGTGACGAGGTGGCCGATGAAGTCGGCCTGGGCACCGAGCATGCCGACCCGGTGGAAGGACCGGCCAAGGTGCCAGTCGGACGTGTGCAGGAATCTCATGACCCCGGCAGCCTAACCGGCGCCTCGGACAGCGCGGGCGGTTGCTCACGTATCACCCGTCATGACCCGAACCGATATGCCCGTTATCTCCCTGAGGGGGGTGATACGAACGGGGCGTCAGGCGTCTCCGTACGCCTCCCCGCCGAGTTCGAGGCGGGCGCTGCCGGCCGTGGCGTCGGCGAGCCAGGAGCGGAAGGCGTCCACGTCGGCGTCCGGGAGGCCGATCTCGATGGTGACCTCCTCGCCGTAGCGGACGTCGCGCACCTCGCGGCCGGTGGAGCGCAGGTCGTTCTGCACCTTGCCGGCCCGCTGGTGGTCGACGGTCACGGTGGCCAGCCGGAAGCGTCGCCGGGTGATCGTGCCGAGGGTGTCGAGCGCCTCGCCGACCGTGCCGCCGTAGGCGCGGATGAGTCCGCCGGCGCCGAGCTTGACGCCGCCGTAGTAGCGGGTGACGACGGCGACGACGTACCGCATGTCGCGGCGCAGCAGCATCTGCAGCATGGGGACGCCGGCGGTGCCGCCGGGCTCCCCGTCGTCGCTGGCCTTCTGGACGGAGGCCTCGGCACCGATGACGTACGCCCAGCAGTTGTGGGTGGCGTCGGCGTGCTCCCTGCGGACGGCGGCGACGAAGTCCTGCGCCTCCTGCTCGGTGGCCGCCGGGGCGAGGGCGCACAGGAAGCGGGAGCGGTTGATCTCGGTCTCGTGCACACCCGCGCGGGCCACGGTGCGGTACTCGTCCTGCATCCGCACAGCCTATGCGCCCCTGGTCAGCGTCCGCCCCGCGGGACGGTGAGGGAGGTCAGCAGGGCACCGCCGGGACGGAGGTCGCGCCAGGTGGCGCCGCGCCAGTCGAGCACCGCGACGGCGGAGGTGGGGAACTTGGCGCGGACCCGGTCCAGGGTGTCGTCGAGGCCGTCGTCGGCGAGGGTGAGGACGAGGTCCTCCAGGCCCGGGTTGTGGCCGACGAGCAGCAGTGTCTCGACCTCGGCGGGCACCTCGCGGACCACGGTCAGGAGACCGGGGACGTCCGCGTGGTAGAGGCGCGGGTCGTGCCGGACCGGCGGGGGTGTGCCCCACTGTTCGGCGGCCAGCTCCCAGGTGCGGCGGGCGCGGACGGCCGTGGAGCACAGGGCGAGCCCGGGCAGGCAGTCCGCGGCGGCGAGCGCCCGGCCGGCGGCGGGGGCGTCCCTGCGGCCGCGGGCGGACAGGGGACGCTCGTGGTCGGTGACGCCTTCCGGCCGGGCCGACTTGGCGTGCCGCAGCACGACCAGCCGGCGCAGCGGTCCCGCGGCGGAGCGCTCGATCATGCCGGGTTCCCCAGGTCGCGGGCGAGGTCGAGACCGAGCAGCCGGTCGGCGTAGGCGTACGTCTCGAAGCGGGCGCCGTCGGCCAGGCCGGGGTCGGACTCCACCGCGCGTAGGACGTCGAGCACGGCGGCCGTGTCCAGGTCGTCCTCCCAGGCGGCGCGCAGGTCCGCGCGCACCGTGTCGGGCACGGGACGGGAGGGCCGTCGCGCCCACTCGGCGACCGCGCGGCGCCGGCGGGCGAGGGTGTCCCCGGCCTCCGTCAGCGTCCGCGCGTCGATCCGCGCGGGCGTGCGCCGGGGATGTGCGAGCAGGGCGAGGCGCAGTGCGGCCTGGTCGGTCGCGTCCGGCGGGACGGGCGCCTCCCACCGCACGGGGGCGACGGTGATCCGTACGCCGTCGGGTTCCGGGCCGTCCTCACCCACCACGTGCAGCACCTGCGCCTCGCCCAGCCCGGCGCCGGTGTCCCCGCCCTCCTCGAAGGGCCGGACGCCGAGGGCGGCGCCCGCCGCGCGCAGTTCCTCGCGGTGACGTTCGCCGCGGAGCAGCGCCCACACCGGTGTGCCGCCAAGCTCCAGGGCGCGCACGAGGAGGTCCGCGGCGAGCAGCACACGGAGGTTCGTCGGGTCGAGCCCCTGGGTGTGGGCCTCGACGCGGGTCAGGCCCCGGCGAGCCGGGGCGGCGTCCACGGGCTCGCCGGTTCGGGCGTCGGTGATGCGCAGCACGAGGCGAGCGTAGGCGCGCGAGCGGGCACACGCAGGTATCTCGCACGCTTTTAGGGTCACCGCTTGCGGATCTCGCCCGCCCGGGCCGGCGGGCGGGCGCTCGGGGAATCACCGTGCGCCACCCCTGGTTGTGCGGGAGAAACGCTCTTTCGACGCGCAGGAGGCCCACGGTGTACGGCGACGAGGCAACGGTCCGCAAGATTCTCACCGGACTCGGTGACACCTGGGCCGTGGTGGGCCTGTCCTCCAACGAGGGCCGTGCCGCGTACGGCGTGGCGCAGGTGCTGCGGCGGTTCGGCAAGCGCGTGGTGCCGGTGCACCCGAAGGCGGAGACCGTGTACGGGGAGCAGGGCTACGCCTCGCTGGCGGACATCCCGTTCGACGTGGACGTCGTCGACGTGTTCGTGAACAGCGACCTGGCGGGGGAGGTCGCCGACGAGGCGGTGGCCAAGGGCGCCAAGGCGGTGTGGTTCCAGCTCGGGGTCGTCGACGATGCGGCGTACGAGCGGACCCGTGCGGCGGGGCTGGAGATGGTGATGGACCGCTGCCCCGCGATCGAGATCCCCCGGCTGGGCCTCGGCTGAGCGGTCCCCGGCACCTGCCGTACGGACGCGACGGCCATCATGATGGCGCGATGACTGACGCGTCTTCCCACGCCGACTCCCCCCGCCCGGCAACGGTTTCCGGTGGTCGTGGTGGGGGCGGGACCGGCCGGGCTCACCGTGGGGTGCGTCCTGCGCGCGGCCGGTGTGGACTGCCTGGTCCTGGAGACGGAGACACGGGAGGTCGTGGAGCGGCGGCCGCGGGCCGGGGTGATCGAGGAGCCGGCGGTGCGCGGGCTGGAGCGGCGCGGGCTGGCCGGGAACGTGCTGGAGCGCGCCCAGCGGCACACCGCCTGTGAGTTCCGCTTCGACGGCGAGCGTTACCGCTTCGTCTACGAGGAGCTGACGGGCCGTCGTCACTGGGTGTATCCGCAGCAGTCCCTGGTCACGGACCTGGTGCGGGAGTACGCGGACGCGCGCGGCGGGACGGTCCGGTTCGGCGTGCGCGACGTGCGCCTGCACGGTCCGGACGGCGACCGGCCGTCGGTGTCGTACGTCTGCCCGAGAGCGGCCGGCGGGAGGTCGTCGCCTGCGAGTTCGTCGCGGGCCGCGACGGTGCCCGCGGCGTGACCAGGGCGGCCGTGGCGGAGCGGGCCACGGTGGCTCGGCACGACTACGGCTTCGGCTGGCTGGCACTGCTGGCCGAGGCGCCGCCGTCCGCCGACTGCGTGCTGTTCGGGTGCCATCCGGACGGGTTCGCCGGCCAGATGCCCCGCAGCCCGGAGGTGACGCGCTCCTACCTCCAGTGACCGCCGGGCGACGACCCCGGCAACTGGCCGCACGAGCGGGTCTGGACCGAGCTGCGGCGCCGGTTGGGGGCGGCCGGCGCGGAGCCGCTGACCGAGGGGCGGCTGATCGAGAAGCGCGTGCTGGACATGCACGACTACGTCACCGAGCCGATGGCGTTCGGCCGGCTGTACCTCGCCGGGGACGCGGCTCACCTGGTCGCGCCGATCGCCGCGAAGGGCCACAACCTCGCGCTGCACGACGCGTTCGCCCTCGGGGACGCCCTCGCCGACCGGCTCCTGAAGGGCGACGCAACCGGACTGGACGGCTACTCGGCGTCCTGTCTGCGGCGGGTGTGGGACTACCAGGAGTTCTCGCAGTGGCTCTCCGAGCTGTACCACGGGAGCGCGGCCGGGGACCCGTTCCGCGCGGGCACCGTGCTCGCCCGGCTGCGCCGCATGTTCAGCTCGCCGGCCGCCGCGGCGGCCTTCGCGGAGCGGTACCTGGGCACGGCGGAGCGGTACTGAGCCGACGGGGCAGATCCCTCAAGACCCCAGGAGGCTCCGTAAAGGCCACCCGGAGACCTCAGGCCACCCCGAGTCCCTCCAGCACGACCGCTCCCGGCAGCTCCGCGAACGCCTTGCCCGGCACCAGCAGCTTGCCGCGCCGCCGGCCGCTGCCGACGAGCACGTACTCCAGGTCCACCACGGCCGCGTCGACCAGGACGGGCCAGCCGTCCGGCAGCCCGACGGGGGTGATTCCGCCGTACTCCATGCCGGTCTCCCCCGTGGCCGTGTCCCTCGGGGCGAAGGAGGCCTTGCGGGCGCCGAGGTGCCGGCGCACCACACCGTTGACGTCGGCCCGGGTGGTGGACAGTACGACGCACGCCGCGAGCGTGGATTCGCCGCCCCGCTTGCCCGCCACCACCACGCAGTTCGCCGATCGCTCCAGCAGGTCGCGGCCGTAGTGCTCGACGAAGACGGCGGTGTCCGCCCAGCGCGGGTCGGTCTCGACGTACAGGATCTGGTCGGCGGGGACGCTGCCGCTCCAGGCGCGGACCGCGGCCGCGACGGGGGCGGTGAGCTCGTCGAGGCACTCGGGGGCGGGAGTGGCGTGGTCGAAGTCTCCGATGGGTGCGCGCATGGCCGCACCGTAACAGCGGGTGCGGCGGCTGCCCGAGGGCGTCTCAGTGGACGGGCGGCACGGACACCGCCATGATCATCTCCATCGGCTCGTCGCCCGCGTTGGCGTAGGTGTGCGGGGTGTTGGCCTCGAAGGACGCGCTGGCGCCGGCCGGCACCCGGTGCTCGTCCCCGTCGACGGTGAGCGTCAGCTCCCCGGCCGTGACGTGGAGGAGTTCGACCGTGCCGTCGGGGTGCGGGTCGGAGTCGCTGCTCTCCCCCGGCATGAGCCGCCACTCCCACATCTCCAGCGGGCCTGACGCCTCGGTGCCGGTCAGCAGCCGGCTGTAGCTGCCGCGCCCGGTGTGCCACAGCCGCACCGTCCGGTCCGCGGGCACGATCCGGACGTTCGGGCCCCGCTCGTAGTCGAGCAGGGTGGGCACGCTGACACCGAGCGCGTCGCCGATCTTGACGACCGTGCCGATGCTCGGGTTGGTGCGGGCCTGCTCGATCTGGATGAGCATCCCGCGGCTGACGCCCGCCCGGGCCGCGAGGGTGTCCAGGGTGAAGCCCCGCTCGGTGCGCCAGCGCTTGACGTTGCGCGCCAGGGACCGGGTCAGCAGGTCGAGGTCCGCCACATTCCGTCCGTTCGACATTCCGGATGACCGGGTCCGGCGTCCGTGCCACCGCGGTGCACCCGGTCGTTCACCGCACTGTACTGCGCGGCCGCCGGCCACAGGGCGCGAGTGTCAGGCGCCGGGTTCCACCTCGGCCAGCCGCGCGGTGCCGTTCGCGTCGCACCGGGTGAGCCGGGCGGCGCCCTCCTCGTCCAGCTCCGCGAGCCGGGCCACGCTCTCCTCGTCGAGTTCCGACAGTGCCCGCAGCTGGTCGGGCGTGGTGCCGTCCGGGATCGGCACGGGCGGCGGGGTGCGCAGCGGCGGCTGCCAGCCCTCGTCGGGCGTCCAGCGCCGCACCACCCGGGCGGGGGCGCCCGCGACCACACAGTGGTCCGGCACCTCGCCGCGGACGACCGCCCCCGCCGCCACCACCACGTTCCGCCCGACACGCGCGCCGGGCAGGATCACCGCGCCGGTGCCGATCCAGCAGCCGGGCCCGATCTCCACCGGCTCCATCCGCGGCCACTGCTTGCCGATGGGCTCGTGCGGGTCGTCGTACGAGTGGTTGGTGGAGGTGACGTAGACGTACGGGCCGAAGTAACAGTCGCTGCCGATGGTCACCGTGGTGTCGGCGATGACGTGACTGCCGCGGCCGAGGACGACCCCGTCGCCGATGCGCAGGATGGGCTCGGGGCCGAGGTCGAGCCCGGGCATGAGGCCGGCGGTCAGGGTGACCTGCTCGCCGACGATGCAGTGCGCGCCGATCCGGATCCAGGGTTCGCCGAAGATCGTGCCGAGCGGGAAGGCCAGCCTGGTACCTGTTCCCATGGCACCGAAGCGGAAGCGGCCGGGGTGCTCGGCGGTCACCGAGCCGGTGCGCTGCGCCCAGCCCCAGCCCGCGTGGACCGCGCGCTGGGCGAGGCGGCGCGGCCAGGACGAGAACGTGTTCTTGCGCTTCGGCACCCGCTCACCGTAGTCCGCGGGCACCGTGACCACGGCCCGACGCCCCTGTGATCTTCACCCCACCGGTGGCGTACGGTTCCCCCGACACCCGACGAGGAGGCGACGATGACGCACCAGGCTCTGATCACCGGCATCGGCGGCAAGGAGCCGCGCATCGACGAGGGGGCGTTCGTGGCGCCCACGGCGAGCGTGATCGGTGACGTGACGCTGCACGCCGGCGCCAGCGTCTGGTACGGCGCGGTGCTCCGCGGCGACGTGGAGTCGATCGCGGTGGGCGCGAGCAGCAACATCCAGGACAACTGCACCCTGCACGCCGACCCCGGGTTCCCGGTCACCGTCGGCGAGCGGGTGTCCGTCGGGCACAACGCGGTGGTGCACGGGGCGACCGTCGAGGACGACTGCCTGGTCGGCATGGGCGCGACCGTGCTGAACGGTGCCGTGATCGGCGCGGGGTCGCTGGTCGCCGCGCAGGCGCTGGTGCCGCAGGGGATGCGGGTGCCTCCCGGCTCGCTGGTCGCGGGGGTGCCGGCGAAGGTGCGGCGGGAGCTGACGGCCGAGGAGCGGGAGGGGCTGACCCTCAACGGCACGATGTACGCGGAGCTGGCGAAGGCGCACCGGGATCAGCACGCGGGCTGAATCGGGTCGCAGCTCGGCTGCGGGCGGGTGGGGGTCGGTCGTTCGCGCAGTTCCCCGCGCCCCCGAGGGGCGACGGGGCCGCACCCCCCAAGCCACCCGCGTCCCGGCGGGGGCTGATGGCGCAGTTCCCCGCGCCCTTGAAGGGCGACGGTCGGGCCGCATGCCCAGGAGCGCGGGGAACTGCGCGACAAGCCCCCACCGGCCCGGGCGGGGTCAGTCGCCCACGGGCGCCGCAGTGGGCGTCGGTTCCGCGGCGGCCGCCGCCTTCTTCGCCTTGCGCTTGAGCACCAGCATCGAGGTGACGCCGATCAGCACGGCCAGCACCAGGCCGAGCCACGAGAACCGCTTCAGCCAGGACTCGGCGACGATGCCCACGTAGTAGATGACGGCCGTGGTGCCGCCCGCCCACACGATGCCGCCGAGGACGTTGGCGATCAGGAACTTCCAGTACGGCATCCGCAGCACGCCCGCGAGGGGGCCGGCGAAGATCCGCAGCAGGGCGACGAAACGGCCGAAGAAGACCGCCCACATGCCCCACTTCTGGAAGGACCGCTCGGCGGTGGCGATGTGCCCCTCACCGAAGTGGCGGGGGAACTTCCCGCCCAGCCAGGCCAGCAACGGGCGCCCGCCCTTTCGGCCGATGGCGTAGCCGATCGAGTCGCCGATGATCGCGCCGGCCGTGGCGCAGGCGCCCAGGATCACCGGGTCGATGTCACCGTGCTGGGAGGCGAGCAGCGCGGAGGAGACCAGGATGATCTCGCCGGGCAGCGGGATGCCCAGGCTCTCCAGCCCGATGACCACTCCCACCAGCGCGTACACGGCGACCGCGGGTACGGTCTCGAGCCATTCCTGGACGTGCAACGCCTCTTCCTCCGGTCCGCCGATGCCGTCTGCGTTCGCGTGCGCCCGGTCGAGGGGCACGGTCGGGAAGCCTACCGGGTCGGGGAACGTCGCATTTCCGGGGCCGGATGCCGCGCTGTCGGGGCCGTACGGCCCATGTGACGCAGGCCGGGCCGGGACGACCCTGGAAGCAGCCACGGGAGATACCGACGGCACACAGATCGCGTCCGGGAGGCCCGCCATGTTCGCTCCCCCGTCCCCCAGCCTGCCGCGAGCGCTGCCCGCCGAGCACCGGGCCCAGCTCATGTCCGCCGCGCGCGAGGTGTCCTTCCCGCCAGGAACCCGGCTGTTCGAGGAGGGCGGCCGGGCAGACCGGTTCTGGGTGATCCGGACCGGCACCGTCGAGCTCGACATGCGCGTGCCGGGCCGCCGGGCCGTCCTCATCGAGCGCCTCGGGCACAACGAGCTGATCGGCTGGTCGTGGCTGTTCTCGCCGCACGTCTGGCACCTGGGCGCCGAGGCGGCCACCCCGGTGCGGGCGTTCGAGTTCGACGCCGCGTCCGTCCTCGCCCTGTGCGAGCGGGAACCGGAGCTGGGCCGGGAGGTGACCCGCTGGGTCGGCGAGGTGGTGGCCCACCGGCTGCACTCCGCCCGGGTCCGGCTGCTCGACCTGTTCGGCCCGTACGGCGCCGGCGGAGCGCTGTAGGGGCCACGGACCACGCGGCGGCGCCCGACTCCTCGAAGTTGCTACGCCCCTGTCAAAGGGCGGTGACCCAATCGTGTCCGGGGCGCGGCTAGGGTGGCTGCCCATGTGGCCAGGACAGCAGCCGCCCGGGGGCGAGCAGAACCCGCAGTCGAACAATCCGTACCAGCAGCCGGGGTACCAGCAGCCGAATCCGTATCAGCAGCCCGGCTACCAGCAGCCGAACCCGTACCAGCAGCAGCCGCAGTGGGGCGAGCCCTCCACCGTCGGCATGCCGCAGCCGTCGGACGGCGGCGGTGGCGGAGGCGGGAACCGTACGAAGCTGGTGGCGATCATCGCGGCGACGGCGGTCGTCGTCGCCGCGGGTGTCACGGGCTTCCTGGTGCTGGGCGGTGACAAGGACGACGAGGCCGACGGCAAGAAGACCGAGCCGAGCGCGACCGCGTCCAAGGAGACCTCCGCGGAGCCGAGCGTCTCCCCGTCGCAGGGCAACCCGCGCGGCGGTGACGGCGAGCAGGCGACGATCCCCGGCTGGCAGGTCGTCGTGAACACGCGCTTCGGCACCAAGTTCGACGTCCCGGCGGACTGGGAGATCGAGACCCCGGACACCAGCGTGGGCTTCGAGTGGGAGGAGAAGGACGGTGAGATGGGCCGTACCACCGTCACCGCTCCCGCCTACCTGAAGTCCAAGTGGTGCTCCGTCGACGAGAACAAGGACGGGCGCATGGAGGACACCGCGCTCGCCACCACCGGCACCCGCGGCGAGAACGGCGCCAAGAACACCAAGGAGGCGGCCGAGACCCGGGTGCCCTGGTGGATCTTCGGCGGCTACACGCAGCCGGACAAGAAGAGCGTGAAGTTCGACGCGCCGAAGCCGTACACCACGAAGTCCGGCATCACCGGGCACGTGGCCACCGCGCACTCGGAGAACACCCCGCAGAAGGGGAAGTGCGACACCGAGGGCAAGGCGATCACGTTCGGCTTCCAGAACGGCGCCGGTGACTACGTGACGTGGAACCTGTACGGCGCCAAGGGTGTCAAGGACGAGATTCCCGAGGCGACCGTGCAGAAGATCCTCAGCACGGTCCGCCTGACGGAGGAACCGCCGAAGGAGGGGTGACGGCCGGGCCCCGGCGAGAGGGCCCCCAGAACTCATTTGGCAAGTCGGGCCGGTCCCGGCGATAGTCACCGGGTGCCGACCTCCGCCGTCCGCCGCCGTCCCGCCTGGGCCGGCCGCAACTACACACTGCTGACCGCCTCCGCCGTGGTGACCAACCTGGGCAGCCACGGTGCCCTGATCGCCTCCGCGTTCGCCGTTCTGGGCGCGGGCGGCGACGGCGGGGACGTGGGCCTCGTGGCCGCCGCCCGCACCCTGCCGCTGGTGCTGTTCCTGCTGATCGGCGGTGCCGTCGCGGACCGGCTGCCCCGGCACCACGTGATGGTCGCGGCCAACGCCCTGAACTGTGTGTCGCAGGCCGCTTTCGCCGCGCTGGTCCTCACCGGTCAGCCGCTGCTGTGGCAGATGATGCTGCTCAGCGGGCTCGGCGGTGCCGGGCAGGCGTTCTTCAACCCGGCCGCCGAGGGCATGCTGCTCTCCTCGGTCGACGGCGAGCAGGCCGGGCGGGCGTTCGCGGTGTTCCGCATGGCGATGCACGGGGCGACCCTGGGCGGCGCCGCGCTCGGCGGCGCCATGGTCGCCGCGATCGGACCCGGCTGGGTGCTGGCGGCGGACGCGGCGGCCTTCGCGGTCGCGGCGGTCCTGCGGGCCTTCCTCGACGTGAAGCACATACCGGCCCGGGCCCCGGGCGGCGGGATGCTCGCCGACCTCAGGGACGGCTGGCGGGAGTTCACGGGCCGGCCGTGGCTGTGGGGCATCGTCGTGCAGTTCTCCGTCGCCAACGCGGTCGTCGGCGCGGCCGACGCCGTCTACGGGCCGCTGGTCGCCCGGGACCACCTGGGCGGGGCCGCCCCGTGGGGTGTGGCGCTGGCCTTCTTCGGCGGCGGCACGGTGACGGGCGCCCTGCTGATGACCCGCTGGCAGCCGCGCCGTCTGCTGCTGGTCGGCACCCTGTGCGTGTTCCCGCTGGCGCTGCCGTCCGCCGCCCTGGCCCTGCCCGTCCCGGTCGGGGTGCTGTGCACGGTGATGTTCCTGACGGGTGTGTCCGTGGAGGTGTTCGGCGTGTCCTGGATGACCGCGCTGCACCAGGAGATCCCCGAGGAGAAGCTGTCCCGGGTCTCCGCCTACGACTGGTTCGGCTCGGTCGCGCTGGTCCCGGCGGCGATGGCCCTCGCCGGGCCGGCGGAGACGGCGTTCGGCCGCACCGACGCGTTGTGGGGCTGCGCCGTGCTTGTCGTCGTGGTCACGGCGGCGGTGCTGTGCGTACCCGATGTGCGGAATCTGCGCCGGCGCACCAAGCAGGTGACGGGCGTCGTGGACGCCCCGCTCTCCGCCGCCGCCCCCACCGAGCCCACCCGAGGCTGATCCCTCGGCCGGGACCGCCCGCCCCAGGAGCCCCCCGCACCACTGCGGCCCGGCGAGGGCTGATCGCGCAGTTCCCCGCGCCCCTGAGGGGCGACGGGGGGCGTACCCCCAAAACCACCCCCGGCCCAGTGGGGGCTGATCGCGCAGTTCGTCGCGCCCCTCAAGGGCGACGGTCGGACCGCATCCCCAGGGGCGCGGGGAACTGCGCGGACGGCCGCCACGGCGCCGCAGCCGCGCTCTAACCGATCGCGAACGCCCCCGAGGGCGGCAACGGCGACGGAACCGCCGTCCCCTCATCCAGCGACACCGCGTCCCCCACAAAGTGACGGAGTGACACCCCGTGTTCCACCCGCGCCGGAAACGGATCGGCGGCGACCGCGCGGGTCAGGGCCGGGATGTCCAGAGGGCGGTCGGAAACCGCCAGAACGACGTTCCCGAACCGACGCCCCCGCAGCACCGCCGGCTCGGCGACCATCGCCAACTCCGCGAACCGCGCACCCACCGTCGCCAGTTGCGAACGCAGAAACACGAACGGGACCGCGTCCGCGAGGTTCGCGAGATACACCCCGCCGGGCCGCAGCACCCGCCCGACCTCCTCGACGTACGCGACGGTGGTGAGGTGCGCGGGCACCCGGGAGCCGCCGAAGACGTCGGCGACCACCACGTCCGCGCTGTCGTCCGGGGCCGCTTCCAGCCAGCCGCGGGCATCCGCGGTGTGCACGGTGACGCCCGCACCGGCCGGAAGCGGCAGGTGTTCGGCGACCAGGGCGGCGAGCCCCCCGTCGGCCTCGACCACGTGCTGGCGGGAGCCGGGCCGGGTGGCGGCCACGTAACGGGGCAGGGTCATCCCCCCGCCCCCGAGATGCACGGCGTCCAGCGCCGCGCCGGGCGGGGCGACGACGTCGAGGACGTGCCCGAGCCGCCGGGCGTACTCGAACTCCAGGTGTGTCGGCTCGTCCAGGTCGACGTAGGACTGAGGCGCCCCGTCGACGGTCAGCAGCCAGGCCCGCTCCCGGTCGACGTCGGGCATCAGCTTGGCGGTGCCGTGCTCGACGGCGCGGGTCACGGGGATGGGCTCGCTCACGCTCCCATTGTGCCGCCGCCCCCACGCACGGCCGCCCGCCCCCTGCCGAGGGAGCGGGCGGCCGTGCGCGTCAGAGGCTCACGCGACCTCCGTCACCGTCCCGGCGCCGACGGTGCGGCCGCCCTCACGGACGGCGAAGCCGAGGCCGGGCTCCAGCGGCACCTCGCGCCCCAGCTCCACGGTGACGGTCACCGTGTCCCCGGGCCGCGCGACCGCCGCCTCACCGAGGTCGACGTCACCGACGACGTCCGCCGTGCGGATGTAGAACTGCGGCCGGTAGCCGGTCGACAGCGGTGTCGTCCGGCCGCCCTCGCGGGCCGACAGCACATACAGTCGCGCCGTGAACCGCCTGCTGGGCGTCACGCTGTCCGGCGCGGCCACCACGTGCCCGCGCCGCACCGCGTCGCGTGGCACCCCGCGCAGCAGCAGCGCCACGTTGTCCCCGGCCTGCGCCTCCGCCATCGGCTTGCCGAAGGTCTCCAGGCCGGTCACCACGGTCTCGGTGTCCGCGCCGAGTACCTGCACCCGGTCGCCGACGCGGACCGTCCCCCGCTCCACCGCGCCGGTGACGACGGTGCCCCGGCCGGTGATGGTGAGCACGTTCTCCACCGGCATGAGGAACGGCGCGTCCAGATAGCGCTCGGGCACGGGCACATAGGTGTCGACCGCGTCCAGCAGTGCTTCGATCGACGCCGTCCAGCGCGGGTCGCCCTCCAGCGCCCTGAGTCCGGAGACCCGGACGACGGGCGCCACGTCGCCGCCGTAGCCGTGCGCGGAGAGCAGCTCGCGGACCTCCAGCTCGACCAGGTCGGTCAGCTCCTCGTCGCCCGCGTCGGCCTTGTTGAGCGCGACGACGATGTGGTCGACGCCCACCTGCCGGGCGAGCAGCACGTGTTCGGCAGTCTGCGGCATGATCCCGTCGAGCGCGGAGACGACGAGGATCGCCCCGTCGAGCTGGGCGGCGCCGGTGACCATGTTCTTCACGTAGTCGGCGTGGCCGGGCATGTCGACGTGCGCGTAGTGGCGGGTGTCGGTCTCGTACTCGACGTGCGCGATGTTGATGGTGATGCCGCGGGCGGCCTCCTCCGGGGCCCGGTCGATGCGGTCGAACGGCACGAAGCCGGCGGAGCCGCGGTCGGCGAGGACCTTGGTGATGGCGGCGGTCAGGGTCGTCTTGCCGTGGTCGACGTGGCCCATCGTGCCGATGTTGAGGTGCGGTTTGGTGCGGATGTACGCCGTCTTGGACATGGCGGTACCTCGAAGCCTCTCGGGTGCTGACGCGTAGGGCCCCGGGCGCGGCGGATCGGCGCGCGGCCGGGACGGGGACCCCAGGAACCTGGCCGACCCTCCCCCTGGGGGGTCCGCCGGACGATCCGGGGAGGGTCAGCTTCGGGCGCCGTCGACTGCGGCGAGGAGAACGGGGACGGCAGCCTTCGGGGCATCCGCGACCGCGGATGCTGCGAGGAGGAAGGCGTACCGGAACATGACGTCGATCCTTGCCGACGCGGCGCCCCGCGTCGACTTGTTTTTCCGCGAAGCGGAAGTCCGCCCTACGCTTCAGCGGCTCCCACCGCTCACGCCCCGATGTTCTTCAGCGCCTCGCGTACCGACAGCGGCGCGAACCGGTCGCCCTCGCGCGCGACGAAGTCGCGTACCGCCTCCGGGTCGGTCTTGGCGTACTCGCGCAGGGCCCAGCCGACGGCTTTGCGGACGAAGAAGCCGGGGTGGCCGGACTGACGCAGGCAGTAGCCGAAGAGCCGGTCGGTGTCGGTGCGTTCCCTGTAGCGGAGCTGGTGCAGCAGCGCGGTGCGGACGAGCCACAGGTCGTCGTCGGCGCTCCACCGGTCCATCTCGGCGGTGAGCGCCGGGTCGGCGGCGACCAGCGCCCCGACGACGTGCGCGGCGAGCAGGTCGACGGTGTCCCACCAGGGGACGGTGGTGACGAGGTGCCGGGTGACGGGCAGGAAGCCGGAGGAGCACCGGCGTACGTGCGTGCGCAGGTAGTCCAAGGCGAAGTAGTGGTACTCGCGCTCGGGCAGGTCCCAGCAGCGCAGGGCGACGGCCGTGCAGTCGGCCTCGGACGGCCGGGGCAGTCCCGCCTCGACGGTGCGGGACAGCGCGCGCCGCGCCGGGGTGGCCAGGCCCAGAAAGGGGGCGACGTCCTTCATGTACGCCCTCATGGCGTCCGCCCGGGCGGGGTCGGCCGCGGGCGCGTACGCGGCGGTGAGCCGCTTCAGCACCGTGTCGGCGAGCGGACTGTCCGGCACGCGGGGCGGCGCCGCACCGTCTTCTGTGACGCTCATGAGACGAACACTACGGCGATCTCGCACCTATGTCGGTTAGTGTCACCGGATGCTCGATGCCACCAACCGCTCTGGGGGCACCGCCACGGCCCGTCCCCGGGCCGCCTCGTCCGACCTCGCGGTCGCCGTCCCCACGGCCGCACCCGCTCTCGCGCCCGCCACGACTCCGCTCGGCCGGTGCGCGAGAGTCCTGCTGTCGCCGTGGTCACGGCTGTCCCTGCTGGTCGTGCTGCTCGCCTCGGCGGCGGCGGTCATGGTGGTCATGGAGCCACAGCGGCTGCTGACCGACGGCGGGATGGTCCGGCTCGGCGGCGCCGCCGCCGTCGTCGCCTACGCGGTGGCGTACGGGGCGTGCACCGTCGCGTTCGTGCCGCGCCCGCTGCTGAACCTGGCCGCGGGGGCGCTGTTCGGCTCCCAGTTCGGCCTGGTCGCGGCGCTGGGCGGCACGGTGCTGGGCGCCGGGCTCGCGTTCTGCCTGGGGCGGGTGCTCGGCCAGGAGGCGCTGCGTCCGCTGCTGCGCGGACGCTGGCTGAAGGCCGCGGACCACCAGCTCAGCCGGCACGGTTTCCGGTCGATGCTGGCGGCGCGGCTGTTCCCCGGTGTCCCGTTCGCCGCCGCCAACTACTGCGCCTCCGTCTCCCGGATGGGCCTGTTGCCGTTCCTGCTGGCGACGGCGCTCGGGTCGATCCCGAACACCGCCGCCTACGTGGTGGCCGGCTCCCGGGCCTCCACCCCGACGTCCCCGGCCTTCCTGATCGCGCTGGCCTGCATCGCGCTGCCGGGGCTCGCGGGGGCGGCCGTGGCGTGGCGCAAGCGGCACCGGCTGCGCGCCCGGTAGGCGGGCCACCGGGGGCCGTCCGGCCCGGCGGTGCGTCAGACGCGTTCCAGGATCATCGCGTTGGCCAGGCCGCCGGCCTCGCACATGGTCTGCAGGGCGTACCGCGCGCCGCGCTCGCGCATGGCGTGGACCAGGGTCGTCGTCAGCCGGGTGCCGCTCGCGCCGAGCGGGTGGCCGAGGGCGATGGCGCCGCCGTGCACGTTGACCTTGTCGAGGTCGGCGCCGGTCTCCTGCTGCCAGGCGAGGACCACGCTGGAGAACGCCTCGTTGACCTCGAACAGGTCGATGTCGCCGAGTGACAGGCCGGCCCGGCGCAGCACCTTCTCGGTGGCCGGGACGACGCCGGTCAGCATCAGCAGCGGGTCGGAGCCGGTGACGGCGAAGCTGTGCAGCCGTGCGAGGGGGCGCAGGCCGAGCCGGGCGGCCGTCTCCCCGGCCATGACGAGGACGGCGGACGCGCCGTCGTTGATCGGGCTGGCGTTGCCGGCGGTGACGTTCCACTCGATCTGCGGGAAGCGCTCGGCGAAGTGCGGGTCGTGGTAGGCGGGGCGGAGTCCGGCGAGGACCTCGGTGGTGGTGCCGGGGCGCACGCACTCGTCGCGCGTGACGCCCTCCAGGGGCGCGACCTCGGCGTCGAACAGCCCGGCGTCCCAGGCCCCGGCCGCCCGGCGGTGCGAGGAGACGGCGAAGGCGTCCATCTGCTCGCGGGTGATCGACCACTTGGCGGCGATGAGTTCGGCGCTGATGCCCTGCGGGACGAGGCCCTCCGGGTACCGCGCGGCGACTCCGGGTCCGAACGGGTCCTTGCCCTCGGGCACGTTGGACCACATCGGCACCCGGCTCATGGACTCCACGCCGCAGGCGACGGCGACGTCGTACGCGCCGGAGATGACGCCCTGGGCGGCGAAGTGCACGGCCTGCTGGGAGGAGCCGCACTGGCGGTCGACGGTGGTGGCGGGCACGGACTCGGGCAGTCCGGCGGAGAGGGCGGCGTAGCGGGTGGTGTTCATGGCCTGCTCGCCGATCTGGTCGACGGTGCCGCCGATGACGTCGTCGATCAGCTCGGGGTCCACGCCGGAGCGTTCGACGAGGGCGCGCAGGGTGTGGGCGAGCAGTTCGACCGGGTGGACGTGGGCGAGGGTGCCGTTGGGCTTGCCCTTGCCGACGGGGGTGCGTACGGCTTCCACGATGACTGCGTCACGCATGGTGCGGGCCTCCTTGGCCGGACCGGTTCACGACAGGACGGTCACCGGGACTTGGGCTACCGGTGAGTAGGAAATCCGAACTCACCATAACCCGGTAAGTTGGAAAAACAAACCCTTCACCGGAGAGCCCGTAAACTGGCCCCATGGCCGCCTCCAAAGACCCGCGCCCCTGCTCCGTCGCCGACACGCTCGCCCTCGTGGGCGAGAAGTACTCCCTGCTCGTGCTGCGCGAGGTGTGCCTCGGCAACGGCCGCTTCGACCAGCTCGTGCGCAACATCGGCGCCCCGCGCGACATCCTGGCCACACGGCTGCGCCGACTGGTCGACGCCGGGGTCCTCACCAAACGCCCGTACAGCGAGCGCCCGCAGCGTTTCGAGTACCGGCCCACCCGGGCGGGACTCGAACTGGAGCCCGTGCTGTGGACCCTGAAGGAGTGGGGCGACCGGCACCTGCGGGCCGAGAGCGGCACCCCGATGGTGCTGGAGCACAGCTGCGGCAACGAGTTCGTCCCGGTCGTCACCTGCCAAGCCTGCGGCGAGGAGGCGCACCACCAGGACCTGACCGCGCATCCCCAGGTCCCCGGCTGGACGGTGCGCGGCCCGGCGGCCGCCTGAGCGTCACCGGCGGGGACACGGCGGGCCATCCGGCCTTCCCGGAACATTCATCTCCGAGCGCTACAGTTCGCCGTCGGCGCGCCCGGAGATCGACACACCGCACCCGGCGGTGGGGTGTGCCCTTCGACCGTTCCGCGATCGGCACTTGGATCCCGCTGCCCCATGTCTTGGTTCGAATCACTGATCCTCGGACTCGTCCAGGGTCTGACAGAGTTCCTGCCCGTCTCCTCCAGCGCGCACCTGCGGCTGACCGCGGCCTTCTCCGGCTGGGAGGACCCCGGTGCGGCCTTCACCGCGATCACCCAGATCGGCACGGAGGCCGCGGTGCTGATCTACTTCCGCAAGGACATCGGACGCATCCTGTCCGCGTGGACGCGCTCGCTGACGGACAAGGAGATGCGCCGGGACCCGGACGCCCGCACGGGCTGGCTGGTCGTCGTCGGCTCGATCCCGATCGGTGTGCTCGGGGTGACGCTCAAGGCCCAGATCGAGGGGCCGTTCCGCGATCTGCGGCTGACGGCCGCGATGCTGATCGGCATGGGCATCGTCCTCGGCGTCGCCGACCGGCTCGCGGCGCGGGCCGAGAGCGGCGGCCGGCACCGGGTGGCAGCGCCCCGCAAGGAGTTGAGCGACCTGAACGTCAGGGACGGGCTGATCTACGGTCTCTGCCAGGCGCTGGCACTCATTCCGGGCGTCTCGCGCTCCGGGGCCACCATCAGCGGCGGTCTGTTCATGGGCTACCGGCGTGAGGCGGCGGCCCGTTACTCCTTCCTGCTCGCCGTCCCCGCCGTGCTGGCGTCCGGCCTGTTCGAGCTGAAGGACGCGGCGGACGGCGGCCATGTCTCCTGGGGGCCGACCCTCTTCGCCACGGTGATCGCGTTCGTCACCGGGTACGCGGTGATCGCCTGGTTCATGAAGTTCATCTCGACCAAGAGCTTCATGCCGTTCGTCTGGTACCGGATCGCGCTCGGGGTGGTCATCCTCGCCCTGGTCGCCGCCGGCGCGCTCAGCCCGCACGCGGGCGAATCCGGCGGCTGAACCAGGGCCGCGCATGCAGCACCACGCCATGATCACCTCCCCCTTGTCTCCCACTCCTCCCCCACCTGGGAAGCGGGACGCACGGCCCCGCAGAGGTCGTTTCCTCCCGTTGTTTCATCCTTGTATGCGAATGTGATCCGGTGATGCCGGGTCGCGCCAGGAGACGGTGGCCTCGCCGGTGAGACGGCGGGCGATGAGGTCGGTCATGGCGAGGTGGATCATGGCCTCGGAGCGGGCCGGGAGCGTTTCGTAGTCGCGCGCCAGGCGTCGGTGGAAGCATCAGCCAGCCGTAGGTCCGTTCCACGGCCCAGCGTTTGGGTACCGGGGTGAATTCCCTGGTCCCGGGTGTGCGGGCGCTGATCTCCATGTCGATGCCGAGGGTGGCGGCGTGCTCGACGAGGTGTTTGCGGTAGCCGCCGTCCACCCAGGTTTCGCGGATCGTGGGGTGCTCGGCGGCGACCTGGTCGAGCAGGGTGGTGCCGGCCACCGAGTCCTGGACGCTGGCCGCGGTGACCAGGACCGCGAGGAGGAGGCCGAGCCTGTCGGTCACGATGCTTCGCTTGCGGCCCGCGATCTTCCTGGCGTCGTCCGTGCCCTGGCCGGGGGCGGGGACGCTGGTGGAGGTCTTCACGCTCTGTGCGTCGATCACAGGCCGAGGGCTCGGAGCTGCGGCCCTCCTGCTCGCGGACCAGCTCCCGTAACAGGCCGTTGAGCTGGGCGACGATGCCGTCCCTCTGCTTCCCCACCCACCACCGACGTCCCCTGGGGGGCCTCCGTCACCAGGGCCGGGAATTCCGGCCACAACATCGCGCAGAACAAGGGGAGTTGAGTTTTCGTCGACGGGGCGGAGTACGCTGTGACCTGCGGCACGGCGTGATCGTGTGGCCGCAGCCGTCTCCACAGTGCGTCAGGGTCGCGCAGTTCGCCTGCCGGCCCGTGTCAGGAGGACCTGTGCAACGTGGCGAAGTCTGGTGGGTGGGGCTCGACGAGCGGCGGCTGTTCGTACTGCTGTCGGTGGACGACGCGTCCGGGATCCAGGCGATGCAGGTCGTCGCGCCGGCGGGCTTCGACATCGGCGATCTGGGCGTCGAAGTGCGAGTTGGCGCCACGGAAGGGCTGCCCTTCGAGGGCGTGCTGCGGTTCGCGTTCCCGCGTCCAGGCTTTACCCCTTGCACGTGGCTGACCGCCTTGGCCCGGGACGACCTGATCGAGCGGGCAGGCGTCCTGCCCTCCGCGAAGCTCGGCGAGATCGAGGATGCCCGCCGTCTTGCCGGACAAGCGAAGGCGTGGACCCCGGCGACAACCGCGAAGTTCAGCGAGCTACGGGACGCCCTCCGTCTCGGTGGCCTCGGGTAGGCGAAGAAGGAACCGGCGTCCCCGACTGCGTGGCCGATCTCGTCCAGACGTTTGACGCCGGCCTGTGACCGGGGGAAACAGCGAAGTGCTGCTGGAGTACCAGGCGGGCCCGCAGGTCGTCCACCAGCGCCGTCGCTGCCCCCGGGCCTGAGGCCGCCCCGTACACGTGGTAGTCCGGACGGATCAATACCGCGTCGGCGCCGTGGCGAGCCAGGAAATCGCGGTAGACGCCGCCCATGTCGGCCACCGACATGTTCTGCGGCGTCCCGTCCTCGGGGAGCAGCGTCACCACATGTGTGCCCAGATCCGTGAGGAATGCCGACTGCTCCGCGTCGAGGTCGGCGTCCGCGCCCTCTGCCAGCATCAGAACGAAGCCGCGGCCGACCACATCGTCGAAAAGGCCCGTGCCTCGAAGGCCGCGTACCTGTCCCTGGGGGACCACCTCACCGGCCGGGGATATGGGCGACCCGTCCCCTCTCCGGTGAAGGAGCCCCTCTGTGAGGGGCGACGCCGGGTCCGGGACCGCCGGACCGCGGCCGCGGCGGCCCGCCAGGATCGTGGAATCGCGCTCGGCCGCAGCCACGGGGTCCGTCACGCAGATCACCCGGCCCAGCTGGACCGAGGACAGAATCGACTTGTGCACTTGCATGCGGCGTTCCTCTGTGTAGGTGTCGAGAAGCGAATCCGGGGCGAGGCCGCCCATCACCAGGTCCAGCTTCCACACCAGGTTGACGACGTCGCGGATGCCCGAGCACATGCCCTGCCCGGCGAACGGCGGCATCAGATGGGCCGCGTCCCCGGCCAGCAGTACCCGACCGACCCGCCACTGCTCGGCCCAGCGGGACTGGAAGATGTACGTGGTGCTGCGCAGCAGCGTCGCCGTGTCGGGGGTCACCCCGTAGGGAGCGAGAAGCCGCCAGGCCGTCTCCTCCCGGTTCAGGTCCGCGGCACGCTCGCCGGGCAGCCGCATGAACTCCCAGCGCCGATGCCCCGGACCGCTGCCGACCAGGGTGGTGGGCCTGGCAGGGTCACAGATCTGGACGTTGGTGGGGACGAACTCGCCCGGCTCGTGCAGCTGCACATCGCACAGCAGCCACTCGTAGGAGAAGCCGAGATCGGTGACCGGCACATCCAAATGGTCCCGGACAAAGCTGTTGGCACCGTCACAGCCCACCACCCACCTCGCGGAGTACGTCCGGGCCGCGCCGTCCTCGTCCTCGGCCGTCACGACGACCCGGTCGTCCTGTTCCTCGATTCCCACCACCTGGCGGCCCTGTACGACAGTCACTCCGGGCAGCCAAGCCGCCCGCGAGGCCAGCAGTTCCTCAAGGGCGGGCTGGTGCATGGTGCTGGCGTCAGGCCACCCGTACGGGCCTTCTGTGCGAAAGGCGATGTCGAGGAGGACCTCACCGTCGGCGGAATGCCACTGGTAACCGGTGGCGGGCTCGGTGATGCGGCCGAGGCTCGGGCCCGTCCCGCAGCCGGCGAGCAGCCGTGCCGTCTCGCCGTCGAAGCTGGTCGCCCTGGGCAGGGTGTAGGGGCGTCGGCGCCGTTCCAGGATGATGGTCTGTCGGCCGCGCTGTGCCAGCAGGATCCCGAGGGTGGCCCCGACCGGCCCATTGCCGACGACAATCACGTCCGCATCTGTCTCGGCACTCGCGCCGACGGGCTGCTTGTGCGGTGACGTCTCGGGCACGGGAAACCCCTCATCGCAGGTGGCCGGCGCAGGCACAACTGCCGGATTCGGAACGGCGAAAGACTAACAATCCGTACCGGCGTTCGGGCCGCTCGCGGGCTTGGGACTATCAGATCTGGGGATACGCGGCCCACCTGCAGGAACCTAGGCTGTCGATATTCCCTCACCAACCACGAGGAGCTCGTCCGGCATGCATCAGGCAACGGCGCAGTTCGAGAAATGGGTGAGTGTCCCGCACCCCGCGCCGCAGAGCAATGTGCGGCTTGTGTGCCTTCCGTACGCGGGCGGTTCTGCAAGTTTCTTCTTCCCGGTGTCCAGGGCGCTGCACCCGTCGGTGGAGGTGTTGGCCCTCCAGTACCCAGGTCGGCAGACCCGGCTCCACGAACCGAGGATCGACAACATCCCCGAGTTCGCGGACCAGATCTTCGCCGTGCTGCGGCACCTGGACGACAAGCCACTGGCTCTGTTCGGCCACAGCATGGGCGCTGTCCTCGCGTACGAGGTGGCGCTGCGCATGCAGGACGCCGGGCTGCCTGCGCCGGTACGGCTGTTCGCGTCCGGTCGGCGGGCGCCGTCCCGCTATCGCGACGACCGGGTGCACGCGGCGAGCGACGCTGGACTCGTGGCCGAGCTCAGGGAGCTCAGCGGAACCAGCGAGATGCTGCTCGGCGACCCGGAGGTGCTGGCGATGATCCTGCCGGCCATCCGCAGCGACTACACCGCCATCGAGCGGTACCGGCACGAGCCCGGCCGACACCTCGACTGCCCGGTGACCGTGCTCACCGGAGACAGCGACCCCCGGGTCACCCTTGACGAGGCCGAGGCATGGGCCAAGCACACCACCGGAGCGAGTGAAACGAAGGTCTTCCAGGGCGGCCACTTCTTCCTCGTGGACCGCGGAGCCGAGGTCATCGACCTGGTGGCCCGGCGGCTGAGGCTGTTCTGAAAGACCTCGCGGCATCGCGGCACCTGACACGCTTCCCCGCTGCCTCAAGTGCCTGCGAGAAACCCCCGACTCACCGAACGCACCGCTCCGAGACCCTGCCGGCGCACGGCGAAAGCACGCCCCGCACACCGCGCCGCTCCTTCTCCGCGCGGAGGCCACAAGAGAGGCCGCGGGCCCGCGGACCAATCCGACCCTTGACCGGGAGAGAAGCCGAGATGCCCCTCGCCGCCCCCGCACCCCACGTCGGACGCGCTTCGGTCTGCCCGCGGTCACCGGCGGACTACTCGCGGGCGTCCTCGTCGGCCCATCGGCGCCCGGCTCAGCAGGCTCGACCGGTGGGAGGCGCCGGCCCTCGGCGCCGGCATGAACTCGCGGGGTGTCTTCGAGGTGATCGTGGCAATGACAGACCTTCGTCCCGGCGTCTCGGAACGGACATCCTGACAGCCGCCCCCGATGGGACCCCGCACCAAGGACCGGATGCGCTTCGGACCTTTGAACGACGAGGTGACACATGAGCACGATGCTCCTACTGAACGGTCCCAACCTCGGCATCCTGGGCCGTCGCGAGCCCGAGGTCTACGGCACCGACACCCTGGCCGACATCGAGCAGGCGGTCGCCGACGAGGTGAGCGGGCAGGGCTGGAAGGTCCTGTCGATCCAGCGGGAGTCGGAGGGCGATCTGGTGAGCGCTGTTCACGAGCACGGGCCCGACAGCGTCGGCGCCGTGGTCAACCCTGGCGCCCTGATGATCGCCGGCTGGAGCCTGCGGGACGCGCTCGCGAGCTACGAGCACCCGTGGATCGAGGTGCACCTGAGCAACGTGTGGGCGCGGGAGCAGTTCCGGCACGAATCGGTCATCGCCCCGTTGGCCTCCGGTGTCGTGGTGGGCCTCGGCGCGTTCGGCTACCGCCTGGCGGCCCGAGCCCTGCTGCACGTGACCGGCGCGGTCCGATGACCAGGCCGACACCGGACCGGCGCGCCGCCGGCGCGGACATCAGTGTGCCGTGCCGCGTGGTCTCTTTCGCTCAAGACCTGGTCGCCTCGCCCGTGTACGGCCGCGAGCGCGCCGCCCCTCGACGCCCGTAGACGGCGGCAGACGGGTCCTGTACGCGGGTGGGGGCCGAGCCCGACACAGAAGAACCGATCGTTTGACCAGCCTCACACGGCTTGACGAGGAGCCCGATGATGTCACTCTCCGATGCAGTACGTGCCGGTGCCGGCCCGCAGGAACTGGCCGCGGCGGAAGTACCGGCGGAGTTCCTCGCCGCGCACCTGCGGATCGAGGACGAGAAGACCTTCGAGGGGATCGAAGGTGACCGCGACGTGCGCGAGACCCTCCACGTGGGCACGGTGCCGATGCCGGAACTAGCGCCCGACGAGGTGCTGATAGCCGTCATGGCCAGCTCCATCAACTACAACACGATCTGGTCCGCGACCTTCGAACCGCTGTCGACCTTCGGCTTCCTCCAGGCCTACGGGCGCCAGGGTGGCTGGGCGAAGCGGCATGACCAGCCCTTCCACGTCCTCGGCTCGGACGCCGCCGGAGTGATCGTCCGCGCCGGTTCCGGCGTGCGGCGCTGGCGGGTCGGTGACCACGTGCTGGTCAACGCGGCCTGTGTCGAGGACCAGGAGGCGTCCGTCCAGGCCGACGGGATGCTCAGCGAGAACCAGCTCGCCTGGGGCTTCGAGACCAACTATGGCGGCCTCGCCCACTACGCCATCGCCCGGGCCAGCCAGTTGATCCCCAAGCCGGCACACCTGACGTGGGAGGAGGCCGCCTCGGTCCCGGCCTGTGGCGGAACCGCGTACCGCATGCTGGTCAGCGACCGCGGCGCACGGATGAAGCAGGGGGACGTGGTCCTGATCTGGGGCGCGTCCGGCGGACTGGGTGCCTACGCCGTTCAGTTGGTGAAGAACGGCGGCGGCATCGCTGTCGGAGTCGTCGGCTCCGAAGAGAAGGTGCGCGTGGCGCGCGCCCTCGGCTGTGACCTCGTGATCAACCGTGAGGAGTACGACTTCGGCGGTGACGCCGACGACGAGCCGGCGCTCGCGGTGGCGCAGGGAAAGCGGCTGGGCCGGCTCATCCGTGACGGCGTGGGCGAGGATCCGCACATCGTCTTCGACCACGTGGGCAAATCCACCTTCGGTCTCTCGGTGTTCCTCGCGCGGCGCGGAGGCACCGTGGTGACCTGCGGTTCGAGCACCGGCTACGAGCACCGGTTCGACAACCGCTATCTGTGGATGCGGCTCAAGCGCATCATCGGCAGCCACGTGGCGAACCTCCAGGAACAGGTCGACACCGCGCGACTGTTCGACCAGGGTTCGCTGGTGCCCGCGCTGACCTCGCTGTTCCCGCTGGAGGAGGCCGGCGAGGCGACCCGGCTGGTGCAGCTCAACCAGCACATCGGCAAGGTGGGCGTGCTCTGCCTGGCCGACCGTCCGGGCCTGGGTGTGACCGACCCCGAGCGGCGCGCCCGGATCGGCGAAGACCGACTGACCCTGATGCGCGCGTACGCGCACGACAGCGTGCGGGCCGCGTGACCATGGAAATGGCACCGGGGTACGTCACATCCGTGCTGGGGACCGGCTCCTACCTGCCCGAACGGGTGGTGACCAACGAGGAGATCGAGGCCCGGGTACCCGGTGCCTCCGCCGAGTGGATCGCCGTCCGGACCGCCATCGTCGAACGGCGGTACGCGGCACCGGACGAGGCGGCGTCCGACCTCGCCGTCCACGCCGCGCGCGCCGCCTTGGACCAGGCCGGACTGGACGCCGACGGCATCGACTTCATCATCGTCGCCACGACCACCGGTGACGCCCCGATCCCCTCCACCGCGTCACTGGTGCAACTGGCGCTCGGCGCCCGCCGGGCCGCCTGTTTCGACGTCAACATCGCCTGCACCGGATTCGTCACCGCGCTGTCCATCGCCCGGGCGTACGTGGCGCTGGACCCGACGACGAAGGTCCTGGTCATCGGCACCGACGTGTGGACCCGGTTCATCGACTTCGACAACCGGGCGACCAGTGTTCTGTTCGGGGACGGAGCCGGTGCCGCGGTCATCGGCTCCGTCCCGCATGCGCCCGGCGATCCGGAACGCGGCTTGCTCAAGGTCGAGTTGGTGAGCCGGGGCGACGCCCACGAGTTGATCAGCATGCCGGCCGGGGGCAGCCGCCGTCCCGCCTCAGTCGAGACGGTCGCGGACGGTGGCCACCTGCTGAGCATGCAAGGCCGGGGGGTGCGCGACTTCGTCCTGGACAACGTCCCCGGCCTCATCGCCGGGCTGCTCAAGCGCTCCGGCCACGAACCGGCCGACGTCCAGCATTTCGTGCCGCACCAGGCCAATGGCCGACTGGTGGAGGAACTGGCCGGGGCCAGTGGTCTGGTGCGGGCGGACACCCATCTGCCGTTGCGTCACAGCGGCAACATCGGTTCCGCGTCGGTGCCGGTCGCACTCGACGCGGCCAACCGTTCCGGCGTGCTACGGGACGGCGATCTGGTGCTACTGGCGGGCTTCGGCGCGGGTATGGCGGCCGGTGCCGCCCTGCTGCGCTGGACCGCGACCGAGGGTGGGACTCGATGAGTACGACGGTGGAACGACTGGGCGTGATCGGTGGCGGGACGATGGGCGCCGGCATTGCCGAGGTGAGCCTGCGCGCCGGGGTCGACGTGACGGTTCTGGTCTCCGCCCCGCACCGGATCGAGGACACGGTCGGACGGCTGACGGCCGCGTTCGCCCGCGCGGTGGCCAAGGGCCGGATGACGGTGCCGGAACAGGCGGCGGCCATGTCCCGGTTGCGGGTCACCGCCAACGTCGAGGACCTGGCGGACCGGCAGTTCGTCGTGGAGGCCGTGACCGAGAGACTCGATGTGAAACAACGGGTGTTCAAGGCGGTGGACAGGGTGCTGGCCGACCCTGCGGCCGTCCTGGCCTCGACGACCTCCAGCCTGCTGGTCGGCGATCTGGCGGAGGCCACCGGCAGAGCCGGGTCCGTGGTGGGAATGCACTTCTTCAATCCCGTACCGCTGATGCCCCTGGTCGAGGTCGTGGTGACGGACCGCACCTCGCAACAGTGCGCCGCATCGGCCGAATCCTTCGCCAAGGACACCCTCGGCAAGGAGGTGATCCGCACCGCGGACCGAAGCGGGTTCGTGGTCAACGCCCTCCTCGTGCCGTATCTGATGGCGGCGGTCACGATGTACGACCAGGGCATCGCCGACGCCGACGACATCGACCGGGGAATGGTGCTGGGCTGCGGACATCCCATGGGTCCGCTCGCGCTGCTCGACCTGATCGGGATCGACACGATCACCGACGTGGCCCGTTCGATGGCGGAGCACTCCGAGGGCCTGGTCCCCGAACTGCCCCCTTTGCTCACCCGGATGGTCCGGGAAGGCAGACTGGGCCGCAAGACGGGCCGCGGTTTCCACCGGTACGACGAGTCCTCCGGATCCTGACCCGGCGACCGACCCGATCATGGCCCGGCCGGGAACGACCTGACCGACTGATCAGCGGCCCCGGCGTGAGCGGCGCGGAAGGCATCTGATCGAAGCGGTGACGGAGGAGTCCGACGCTTCCGGCGGTGCCCACGGCTCGCCGAAGATCTGGATCCGGCTGGTGAGGCAGGGCCGGCGAGTCTCGGTGAACACCAGCGCGAGGATCATGGCCGAGCTCGGCCTGGTCGCGCGGATGTGTGCAGACGGCCGGGACTGACGCGGCCGGGCAGACAGCCAGCCAGCCGCCCCGGTTTCGGCCCCTAGCGCAGCCAGGGAAGGTCGGCACTCGCTTTGTCCGTCTGGAGTCCATCGGTGACGATCTCCATGATCGCGCCCAGGAACTCCTGCTGCTGGGGAGTAAGCCGGTCGAACAGGGCATGCTGGACGACTGTCGCATAGCTCGGAGCGGTCAGTCTGAGGGCCTCCAGGCCCTCCTCTGTGAGCACCGTGAACTTGCCGCGTTGGCCGGAGGGAGCTTCCTCGCGCCGTACCAAGCCGATCGCCTCCAAGCGTGCGACGGCGTGCGAGAGCCGGGGGCGGGTGATCTTCGCGTGCATCGCCAGCTCCGTCATCTGGAGCCGCTGGTGAGGGGACTCCGCGAGGTTCACCAGGAGCCTGTAATAGCTGTGAGGCATGTTCACAGCACGTTGTAGCTGGCGGTCCATGCGGTCCTCCAGGAGCGTGGTCGCGTTGACGTAGGAGCGCCAGATGCGTTGCTGCTCATCAGTGAGCCATCGGAACGTCGCGGCGGATGAGTATGCCTTCCTCGTGTCCTCCACTTTATGCACGGACTCCTTGAATCTTTATTGAATTCGTGTTGGGTCAGAGCTCGGTCGGTTCGGCTCCGTCGGTGACGGCTCGGGCAAGGAGGACCGCGCCCTGGAGGGAGGAAAGGCCACCCAGGCGCGCCGGAGCGAGCGGTGGGGCAGGGCGGCCTGGACGCGAGAGGGATGTCAGGTGGGTTGCCGTGCGGTCGACCAGGTCGTCGACGCCTGCCGCAAATCCGCCTCCGATCACGGCGAGGCCGGGGTGGAGCAGTTCGGTGACCCCCATGATGGCGGTGGCCAGGGCCCGGCAGGTGCCGTCGATCGCGGCTGTGGCCCACGGACGGCCGGTACGGAGCGCTTCGCGCAGCTCTTCGTAGGTGACCGGCTCGCCGAGGAGCTCGCCGGCCCGGGTCAGAGTGGCCGGCCCCGAAGCTGTCGCCTGGAGGCAGCCCTGGCGGCCGCAGACACACACGGGGCCGCCCAACTCAACGACCACATGGCCCAGTTCGAAGGAGCCGCGGCCCGGGCCGGGGCACAGGCGGCCGCCCAGGACCAGGCCGCCGCCGATGCCGGTACCGACGCCGACGTAGAGCAGATCAGCGCAGTCGCCCGCTTCGGCCTCGGCGAGGGCGGCCACGTCGCCGTCGTCCGCCCATGCGAGGGCCGCTCCGGGCACGAGGGCGCGTAGCGCGGGGCCGAGGGCGAGGCCGGTCCATGACGGTCGGCTGGGCCAGGAGATGACCTGGTCGTCTGGGCCGACCGTGGCGGGGACGGCGACCCCGGCGGCCTGGAAACCCTCGCCTGTGCGGGCCGCCAGGATGCTGATGCCGTACGACAGCAGGGCAAGGTCGCCGTCCGGTCCGCCTTCATGGTGCGGCCAGGAGAACCTGTGCTCCTCGGTACGGCCGTCCGTTGACTCGGCGCGCAGGGCGACCTTTGTGCCCCCTATGTCGATGCCCAGATGCCACGACGGCGGTGAGGCTGTCATTCCGTCTCAGTGACCGGGGACGGCCGGGCAGAGAACGAGTAGGTCGGCGGGGCGTCGAAGGACGATGTCAGGGCCGGCGGCGAGCAGTCCGATCTCGTCGTGGCAGCCCCACAGTGCGGCTACGGCGGTGACGTCGGCGCCCTGGGCGCTGGCCAGGTCGGTGGGCGCGTCGCCGATCATGATGGCCTGGTCCGCGGGAACGTCGAGGAGTTCGAGCGCGCGTCTGACGATGTCAGGGGCGGGCTTGGGCCGGGGCACCTCGTCGGAGCCGATGACGTGGGCGAAGTACGGAAGCAGGCCGAGGACGTCGAGCAGGGAACGGGCGCGCTCGCCGGCCTTGCCGGTGGCGATGGCCAGCTGAAGGCCGCGCTCGTTCAGCGTCCTCAGCACATCGACGACACCGTCGTACACCTGCACCTGGTGGGCGAGCCGGTAGCTCTCACGGACGAAAGGCTCCTCCATCTCCGGCGGAAGGCCCATGATCCGCATGATGTCGGGAAAGTAGCGGCCCTGATGGCGCTGGTACTCCTCGAAGGGCGCCTCACCCGGGCCGACGACCTCGGCGTAGGCGAGGGAGAAGGCCTCGCCCATGACCGCGAAGCTGTCGACGACGACTCCGTCGAGATCGAAGATGACTGCTTGTCCGGAGACCGGGGCGTGCTGTTCGGTGGTCGTTGCCGCGTGGTGTTCCGACCGTGTGGTCATACGGTCCTCACCTCCTCGTGGGGGGTGAATCGGGGCGCGTGGTCCGCAGGTCGAGCGGCACGGGCCGATGCGTAGAAGCTTTCGACCAGCTGGACGGTGTTACGGGCCTGAGCGACGGCCACGCCGCGTCGGCCCGGGTCGGCCAGGAGCCCGGCGAGGCCGTCGAGCTGGCGTCCGTACTCGGTGCCGATCGGCTCGTCGGGCAGCGGGATCTGCTGTGTGGTGCCTTCCCGGGTGAGGGTGAGCACCCGTTCGGGGGCCCGGTTGGGGCTGAAGCCGAAGGTGCAGTGCAGTCGTGCCGTTCCGTTGCTGCCCTCGAGGGTGATGACGGAGGCGTCCAGTGCCTCGTGCGAAGCCCAGCTGGCTTGCAGCGAGACCGAGATGCCGTCCTCGCGGAGCAGGAAGCCTCGGGCGGTGTCCTCGACGTTGCCGGCCGGGACGTCGGTGGGATGTTCCTCGCGCCAGACAGCGGACCAGGCGCCGCTGTTGACGAAGTCGTCGGAGACCGAGCCGATCACTTGGGTGACGGGGGCGGGGCCGAGGAGGTAGGTGAGGACGTCGAGCAGGTGCCAGCCGAGGTCGACGAGGACACCGCCACCGGACTTGCTGCGCTGGGTGAACCAGCCGCCGGGCTGTGGCACGCCGCGTGCCCTGACCCAGCCCAGGGTGACATGGCGGATCCGGCCGAGCTGGGGCAGCAGCCCGGCAAGCGCTTGGACGTCGCCGCGGTGGGCGGCGGCGCTGCCGGCGAGCAGCATCCCGCCGTTCTGTTCGGCCGCGGCGAGGGCGTCGGCCTCGGCGGTGGTCAGGCAGACCGGCTTCTCCAGGAAGACGGAGATCCCCCGGCGGAGCAGGATGGCCGCCACCTCGGCGTGCAGATGGTTGGGTACCGCGACGACGGCGATGTCGACCGTGCGCGGGGAGAGGGCGTCGATGGTGCTGTGGGCGGGCAGGCCCATCGCCACGGCGGCTGCCCGGGAGGCAGGGTCGGGGTCGACGGCGGCGACCACCGCGAAGTCCTGGTGCTCTCTCAGCAGTCTGAGCCACAGCTCGCGGCCTGCCCAGCCGAGGCCGACGACGGCGGCGCGGACCTTCATCGTGCGGCCACCGCGTCGGCGATGATCTCGGCCGTGGTGTGGAGGGCTTCCTCGGAGGCGAGCAGCACCCGGTGGTGCAGCCAGATGCAGTCGGTGCTGATCGCCTCCGTGTGGGGGCAGGTCGCGGCGAGCTTCTCGACGGTGGTGTCGGGCGCGGCCGTCTCCCAGAACGCGTCGGTGCGGTAGATCGCCCGGAAGGCGGCGAAAGCAGGCAGCCCGGACGCGACGAGCGTGTCGACGAGGGCGTTGCGGCCCTCCTCGGAGATACCGGGGATCCGGAACATGGCCATGTAGTGAGAGTTCCGGTCGGCGCGCGCATCGCCCCCCTGGGGTACGACGCCGTCGATCTTGCCGAGCAGCCGGGACAGCAGTGTCCAGCGCTCATCGCGCAGCGTGAGCTGGGCGTCGAGGCGGCTCAGTTGGGCGCGGAGCACGGAGGCAGAGAACTCGTTGAGCCGCATGTTGGTGCCGGCGGTCTGGTGCATGTAGTGGCGGTCGGTGCGCGGCCGGCCACAGCTGTGCCGCAGGAAGGCGGCCTCGTACGTCTCCTCGTCGGGGAAGAGCAGGGCACCACCCTCGCCGGCGGTCATCAGCTTGCCGTTCTGGAAGCTGAAGGTGGCGACCGTGCCCAACTCGCCCACCCGTTTGCCCTGCCATCGGGCACCGTGCGCGTGGGCGGCGTCCTGCAGCACGGGCACGCCGGTGTCCGCGGAGAGCTTGTCGAGCGCGTCCATGTCAGCGATGAGCCCCGCCATGTGCACGGGCATGATCACCCTGGTGCGAGGGGTGACGGCGGCCGCCGCGGCAGCCACGTCGATGTTGTACGTGTCGAGATCGACGTCGACGGGGACGGCGACCGCGCCGAGCCGCTGAGCGGCCTGGGACGAGGAGATGAAAGTGAAGGCCGGCACGATGACCTCCGTGCCCGGACCGACACCCAGACACTGCAGCGCCAGTTCCAGGGCATGGGTGCCGTTGGTGACGGCCAAAGCATGCGCGGCGCCGTGGAAGTCGGCGAACTCACTCTCGAAGGAGTCCACCTCCGACCCGCCCATGCGCCACCACTGGCCCTGCTCCAGGGCCCGGATCAGGCCGGTGCGCTCGCCGTCGCCGTACTGCGGCCAGGAGGGAAACTCTGGTGCCGGTCGTGCGTTCATGTATCTCCAAATCTCCACTTCGGACATTTCTCGGCCGATGGCCGACGCACAGCATGAGGCGGCGGGGCACGCGGCCGACCGCAGGTTCCACGTCGAGGGTCAGACCCAGGAGTGCGACTTTCACGGTAGGCACCGCCTCACCACCCCACATCCCCCGGTCTGGTAGCCGTCTGTCGGGTTGAGGGTCGGCCGGCGGGTGTGTGCGTCAGCCGGTCGTGGGTGCGCTCAGGCCGAAGAACTCGCAGTAGGACTCCACTTGACCGTTCAGCATGTGGATGCCGTGGTGGACGTGGTGGCCGAGGGCGGCGGCCTGCCGCAGCAGGGGGGTCTCATGGGGTTTCATGATGATGTCGCCCACCACCGCCGCGGGCGGGAGACCTTCGGGCGCGAACGGCAGTGGGTCGCCGGGTCGCAGTCCGAGCGGCGTCGCGTTGACCGCGAAGTCACTCTCATCCAAAGGCAGTTCGGCGACGGCGTGAATTCGGCCCGGCCAGTACGTGTCGAGTCGACCGACCAACGTGTCGAGTTTGGGCAGGTCCGGGTCGGTCACGGTGATCCGGTCCGCGCCGGCCGTCAGCAGCGCGCACGCGATGGCGCTGCCCGCCCCGCCGGCCCCGGCGAGCGCGACCCGCTTGCCTCGTACCTCATGCCCGGCGCCGGCGAGGCCGGTCACGAAACCGGAACCGTCGAAGTTCTCAGCGAGCCAACTGCCGTCGGTCTCGCGACGCAGCACATTGGCCGTTCCGGCGATCTGGACGGTACGGCTTTGCCGGTCGGCGAGCCGGGCGGCGTCCGCCTTGTGCGGGACGGTGACGAAGATGCCGTCGAGGTTATCGATCCGCTGCAGGCCACGTACGACCCGCTCCAGATCGGCAGGGTGGACCTTCACCGGCACCAGCACCGCGTCGACGCCCTGTTCGGCGAAGAGCGGGTTGAGCAGGCCGGGAGACTGGACCTGCTCGACCGGGTCGCCGATCACCGCGTACAGGCGGGTGGTGCCGCTGATCGGGACCCGCGGCGGAATGGCGGTGTCGGTCATCGCGGGTTCCCGGGGCTGGCAGAGGTGACCTGCTGGGCAGCCGGCCGGATGGCTTCTGCGAGCAAATCGGTGACGGTGAGGGCAAGTTCCATGGACTGTTCCTCATTCAGGCGAGGGTCGCAGGCGGTACGGTAGCGGGCCGGCAGGTCAGCCTCACCGAGGCCGCGGGCGCCGCCCAGGCACTCGGTGACGTCCTCGCCGGTCGCCTCCAGGTGGAGGCCGCCGGGGTGGGTGCCGAGGGCGCGGTGGACATCGAAGAAGCCGATGATCTCCGCGACGATGTCGTCGAAGTGGCGGGTCTTGCGGCCATCCGGCGTCGTGCGGGAGTTGCCGTGCATCGCGTCGCACTGCCACACCACCTGGTGGCCGGTGGCGGTGACCTTCTCCACGATCGGCGGCAGCACGTCGCGGACCTGGGAGTGGCCCATCCTGCTGATCAGCGTCAGCCGCCCGGGCGTGGCATGGGGGTCGAGTCTGCGGACGTACTCGACGGCTTCTTCCGGGGTTGTGCTGGGGCCGATCTTCACCCCGATGGGGTTGGCGAGCAGTTCGGCGACGGCGAGGTGCGCGTCGCCGAGGCCTCGGGTGCGCTCGCCGATCCAGAGGAAGTGTGCGAGTGGGCTGAGGAGCCGTGGTTCCGGACCGATGGTGAACCCGGCGGTGTGGAGCGGGGCGCATTCGTAGTCGAGCAAGAGCATCTCGTGGCCCACATAGATCTGTTCGCCGCTCGGGCCCGGATCGCGGCCGATCTCTTCGGCGGCGCGGACGAACCGGCCCCCGCCGGGGGTGCCTTGCAGGCACGAGGGGAGGCCGGTGAGCGGGGCCGCCGGCTCCTGTGCGTACGCCCGGCGGGCGAACGTCATCGCGCGAGCCGCGTGCCCGTGGGCGCGCAGCATCCTGTCCGGGTCACACGTGCGTGCGGCAAGGGTGCGTTCGGCGGAGTTGACCATGTCACCCCGGTAGACCGGCAAGCCGTCCGCGTCGACGGACCGTGAGCGCGGCTTCGCGTACTGTCCGGCCATACGGGCGAGGGGAACCACCGGCAGCCCGGAGGCGTGGGCAAGGAGACGCGACATCCGCTTCAGGAGACCGAGGTTGGCTCGCAGGTGCGATTCGGTGGTCTCGGCGAAGGTTTCCGCGCAGTCCCCGCTCTGCAGCAGGAACGCCTCGCCGCGGGCGACCGCCGCGAGCTGCTCGGAGAGCTGTGCCGTCTCGGACTCGGCCACGATCGGGGGCGCGGTGCGCAGCAGTTCCATCACTGCCCGGGCCCGGGCCGGGTCCGGCCACTCGGGCTGCTGCGCCGCGGGTCTGTCCAGGGCCGCGGCGAGGCGGTCCGTGAGGCTCGGCTTCCGCGTGTTCCTGCCCCGGACCCCGCCGTGCGCTGCCTCTGATGTGCGCGTCATGGCAGCGGGGCTCCCGTTCCGTGGAAGCCCGTGGGCTCGACGAGTTGCCCGAGTGGCTGCCGTGGCATGCGCTCCAGAACCTCGGCGACGACCTGTTCGGACACGTCGTGGACCAGCTCCGCTCCCCCGGGCCGATCGAGGACGAAGGCGAGGCCGGTGAGCGCCTTCTTGTCCCGGCGCATCAGGCGGATCAGCTCGGCCGTCTCGATCCCCTCGGGCAGCGCGGTGGGCAGGCCGTAGAACTCGACGACCTCCCGGTGCTCCGCCACTCGCCCGGGACCGATCCGGTCCAGGGCCCCGGCGAGCAGGCCCGCGAAGACCGTGCCGATCGCGACGGCCTCGCCATGCCGGAGCGCGAAACCGCCGGCCACCTCCAGGGCGTGGCCCAGAGTGTGGCCGTAGTTGAGGATGTGTCGCAGGCCGGTGTCCCGCTCGTCGGCTGAGACGATGCCCGCCTTCAGCCTCACACTGGCCGCGATGCGCTCCGCGAGGCCGAGCCCGCGCAGGTCACCGGCACCGATGAAGTGACAGCGGGCGATCTCACCCAGGCCGTTGAGCATCTCACGCCGGGGAAGGGTGGACAGGTAGTCGGTGTCGCACAGTACGGCGGCGGGCTGCCAGTAGGCGCCCACCAGGTTCTTGCCGGAGGGCAGGTTGACCGCCGTCTTGCCGCCGACACTCGCGTCGACCTGGGCCAGCAGCGTGGTCGGCAGATGCACCACCGGGACGCCCCGGTGGTACAGGGCGGCGGCCAGGCCGACGACATCGGTGGTGGTGCCGCCCCCGCAGGAGACGACCGCGTCGTTGCGTGTGAGGCCGAAGCGTACGAACTCCGCGCACAGGGCCTCCACGGTGGCGAGGTTCTTGTCCGGCTCACCGTCCCGAGCGGGCAGCAGCACGGACTCCACTCCCGTGTCAGGCACCCATTCCGCGGGCCGGGCCGACACGACCGCGACCCGCCGGGCGCCGAGGCCCTGGATCACTTCGGTCAGCATGGCACGCACCCCAGGGCCGATCAGCACATCGTAGGAACGTTCGCCGATGCAGACCGGTATCTGTTCTCTCACTCCGCCTCACTTCGTCCTGTGGAAGCCGGTGACACGCCGGGGCGGCCACCCACCCCGCCAGGCGCTCAGCCCCAGTAGGTGCTGACGATCTTTTCGAGCTCGTTCTCGTCCCGGATGAGACGAAGCCGCTCCTGGCCGTCCTCAACGGATATGAAGAGGTTCGCGGTGAGCGTGACCTGCCCGCTGTCGATGACCCGCCGACGGCGCCGCGGGTGCGACTCCAGCTCTTCCAGCGGCAGGGCGTCGCGCCAGCGGGCCCAGTCCGCGGTGGTACGTGTCTGCGGCAGGAAGCGATAGGAGTCGCGCCAGTCCTTGGCGCGGGTCTTGTACTCAAGGAAGTAGTGCTGCTCCCGACGGGTCAGCCGGAACTCGATGCCGTCCTGGACCACGGTCTCTCCGGAGAACGGCAGCGGCTCCACGATGGAGATGCCGGCGTGCCCGGCGTCGGCCAGCCAGTCCTCGCCGTCGATGGTGACGCGCATGACCATGTGCTCGATGTCAGGGCCCCACACTCCCCCCGGCAGGACGGTCGCTGCGGCCAGCACCTGCACCTCGAAGCCCAACTCGACGAGGAGCCGATGGAACATGAAGTTCAGTTCGACGCAGATGCCGCCCCGGCCGCTGAGCACGATCGTCTCGAAGGCCGCGTCAAGGTCGAACTGCTCCTCAGCCAGGCCGAGGGCGTCACCACTGTTGTTCAGGTCCAGGGCGTAACCACTGTCGTAGGGGATCCGCATCTGGTGCTCGCGGTGGATCCTCCGCAGGGTCGCCAGGCTCGCGTCGGGCGTTCCCGAGAAGCCGAGGTGCTCCAGATACTTGTCCTTGTCGAACATGCTGTATCTCCTTGAGTGTTCGTCGTCGGCGAGTGCCGGGAGGGGGTTGGTCGGTGACCGGTGCGCCGGTCCCGTCATCCGCACGTCACTGATGGAAGTTCCGGCAGGGAGACGAGTCGGTCATTGGTCTCCGCGCACCGTGCGTGAAGCGTCCGGCGAGCCCACGTGGGGTTCGAGGCGTTCCAGCAGCTCCTCGGCGGCCAGTTCCGCGGTGGGGAACTCGAAGGCGAAGGTGGCCGGGATACGGACGCCGGTGAGCGCCGACAGCCGGTTCCTGAATTCGATGGCGGTCAGAGAGTCGAAACCGATGTCGAAGAAGGAAAGGTCCGGTCCTATTTCGTCCGCGGACACGTAGCCGAGGATCGTGACGACCTCGCGCCGGACCAGGTCGACCAGGATCTTCACTCGCTGGTCCGGGGACGCCTGGGCCAGCCGGTCCGCCAGCTTGTCGGCCCCGGTCGCCCCCTCACGGGCGGGCCGCCGACTGACGCGGATGAGGCCGCGCAGCAGCGGGGGGACGGAGGCGGAGTCGGCCTGGTCCCATATCGCGTCGAGTTCGATCTTCGCCAGGACCTGAACAGCGTCACGGTCCAGCAGCGCGAGGTCGAACAGCTCCATGCCCTCTTGCGTCGTGAGTTCGGCGCTGTTCCAGCGGTCGAAACGCTTCAGGTCGTCCTCAGCGAGGTTGTCCAGCATGCCCGACCCCTGCCCCCACCATCCCCACACGAATGAGGTCGCCGGCAATCCGGACGCACGACGGCGTACGGCCAGCGCGTCGAGGTAGGAATTCGCGGCAGCGTAGTTGCCCTGACCCGCTGAACCGAAGATCCCCGAAAGCGAGGAGTACAGGACGAAGGCCGCGAGGTCGAGATCGCGCGTGAGTTCATCCAGAATCTGCGCCGCATCGGCCTTCGGACGGAACACCGCGTCGAGCTGTTCGGGCGTCAGGGACGTCACCACACCGTCATCCAGCGCGCCGGCCGTGTGGATCACACCGGTAAGGGGGGCGTCCTCGGGAACCGAGGCCAGAAGCGCGACCATGGAGTCTCGATCGGTCACGTCGCACGCCACGACTCGGACGAGCGCGCCGAGCTCGTTGAGTTCGGCTTCCAAGTCGGCCGCGCCCGGTGCGTCCGGCCCCCTCCGGCTGACCAGGACGAGGTTTCTGATCTTGTGCTGGGAAACCAGGTGCCTGGCCGCCAGCCGACCCAGCCGGCCCGTGCCGCCGGTGATCAGGACCGTGCCCTCGGGGTCGAGCGGACGGCCATGGGCATCGGCGGGGGCGGCCCTGACGAGCCTCGGCACCGTTACCGCGCCTCCGCGAAGTGCCGCCTGAGGTTGCCCGGACGCTAGGACATCGGGCAGGCGCCGGGCCGACGCCTCCGTCCCGTCCGTGTCGACCAGGATGATGCGGCCCGGGTTCTCGGACTGTGCTGAACGCAGCAAGCCGGCAGCCGTTGCAACGGCCGGATCGGGAGCCGGGTCCCCGTCCTGGACGGCCGCACCGACCTGTGTGAGAGCGACGAGAGGAGTGTCCTGGAAGGCGGGTTCCGCGAGCCACGCCTGGACGACCTCCAGTACTCGCCCGGTGAGGTCCCGGACGGCGGCGGGGTCCGTACGTCCGTCGCCGGCCACATCGAGAAGGAACATGCCAGGGGGCGTTCCGGCCACGGCACGAACCTCCTCGGCAGTTGTCACGGGTACGACGTTCAGCTCGTCCCGCACGCTCCTGACGGAGACGGGCTCCCAGGCCACACGGAACATCTGCTCCTTGGCCGCACCCGAGCCCACACGCAGCAGTTCCGGGACCACCGGTCGCAAGACCATCGAGTCGACGGCAGCCACCGGTGCGCCGAAGGCGTCGGCCAGGCGCAAGCGGATCGTGTCGTGCGCGAGCGGTGTGAGGTGAACCCGCAGCGTGGAGGTTCCGACGGAGTGCAGTCTGACCTCGCGCCAGACGAACGGCAGAGCCAGCTTCGGGCTCTCACCGGCCATACCGCTGCTGAAGGCACAGGCGTGCATGGCCGCGTCCAGGAGGGCCGGGTGCAGCCCGTAGTCGTCGCCCTTGCCTGCCGCCTCGGGCAGTGAGACCTCGGCGAACACCTCATCGCCACGCGTCCACGCCCCGCGCAGGCCCCGAAACGCCGGACCGTAGCCGTATCCCGCCTCTGCCATGCCGTCGTACGCGGACGCGACTACGTCCGGGGCGACGGCGGTGGCGCCGGACGGCGGCCACTCGGTGAGGTCGAAATCGGCCCCGCCCTCCTCTGGCACCAGGCGTCCGGAGGCATGACGGGTCCAGCTCCCACGTGGACCGGCTTCCTCCCAGCGGGAGTGAACCTGAACGGTGCGGTGGCGGGATTCGTCGGGCTCCCCCACCCACACACGTACCTGGACGCCGCCGCTCTCGGGCAGCAGCAGGGGGCGCTCGATGACCAGTTCACCGACCAGACCGCACCCGATCTCGTCGCCGGCGCGGACCGCGAGCTCCACGAAGGCCGCTCCGGGCACGAGGACGATTCCGGCGGCAGCGTGGTCGGCGAGCCAGGGGTGCGTGCGCAGCGACAGCCGGGAAGTGAACAGCACGCCGTCCGAGCCGGGGATCGCGGTGACCGCGCCGAGCAGGGGATGGTCCGCCGCATCAAGACCGAGGCCTGGCGCGTCCCCATCGGGGTCCGCCGGGTCCAACCAGTAGCGCTGGCGCTGAAAGGCGTACGTCGGCAGATCTACGGGCCGCTCCGTACCGCGGCCGAGGACGGCCTCCCAGCTGACCTGAACGCCGTGGGTGTGGAGGTGGGCCAGCGAGGCGAGGAACCTGCGCGGGCCGCCCTCGTCGCGGTGCAGCGACCCGGTGACGACGGCCGGTGCCTGGAGCTCCTCCAGCACGTCCTGGACGCCGGCCGCCAGCACAGGATGCGAGCTGACCTCGATGAACACTCCGTGCCCATCAGCGGCCAGGGACCGAATGGCCGGGTCGAACTGCACGGTCTGCCGCAGGTTGCGATACCAGTACTCAACGTCCAGCTCCGTTGTGTCCTGGAGTCGCCCGGTCACCGTGGAGTACAGCGGCACGCGCGAGGGCCCGCCGGAGACCGCGGCAAATGCCTCAAGGAAGGAGTCGCGCAGCACCTCCATCTGTGAGGAGTGTCCGGCGGCGTTGGCCCCGTGAATCCTGCGGGCGTGGATGCCCTCGGTCCTGCACCGGGCGAGCAGCTCCTCCAGGGCGGGCAGTTCACCGGACACGACCACTGACGAGGGTCCGTTGACTGCGGCGATCTCCAGGCCCGGCAACTCCTCGACCAGCACGGAGACGGCCTTGACACTGGCAACGAGGGACGCCATGCCTCCATGTCCCGACAACTCGGCGCGGATGGCCCTGGCACGGTGCACCACGAGGCGGGCGGCGTCCGGAAGGGGCAGCGCACCGGCGAAGCAGGCAGCGGCGATCTCACCCTGGGAATGACCCACGACCGCATCCGGGACGACCCCGCACGCTTCCCACAGCGCGGCGAGCGACAGCATCAGTGCCCACGAAACCGGCTGCACGACGTCGAGGTCGTCAAGGGACGGGGTGCCCTGCACCTGCCGTACCACATCGAGCAACGACCAGCCGGTCAGCGGGTCGAGCGCCTCGGCGCACTCGGCCATGCGGGTTGCGAACACGGGCGACGTCTCAAGCAGTTCCCTTCCCATGCCCGCCCAGTGGCTGCCCTGGCCGGGGAACACGAAGACGGTCCCGCCCACTACGCTCGCGGCCGTTCCCTTGACGACACCGGTCGCGGACTCGCCGCCGGCCACGGCGTCCAGTGCGGTCAGCGCCTCTTCCCGGCCCCCGGCGAGCACGATCGCACGGTCGGGGAGAAGCCCCCGGCTCTGCACCAGCGAGCGGCCGACCTCAAGCAGGTCCAGCTCCTGGCGTTGCCTCAGGAACGCACCGAGGCGCCGGGCCTGGCCGGCGAGACCCGCCTCGCCACGGGCCGAGAGGACCAGTGGCACAACCGAGTCGCCCAGCACGCGCGCCTTCTCGTCGGACGCGTTCACGGATGTCGGCTCGGGCGCCTGCTCCAGGATGACGTGCGCGTTGGTGCCGCTGGCACCGAAGCCGGAGACCCCCGCGCGACGAGGACGGCCGGTCTCGGGCCACTGGTGCGCCTCGGTCAGCAACTCGACCGCTCCAGCGGACCAGTCGACCTGAGGCGTGGGCTCGTCCACGTTCAACGTCTTCGGCAGCACACCATGCCGCATGGCCATCACCATCTTGATCACACCAGCGACGCCTGCCGCATGGCCCGCGTGTCCGATGTTCGACTTCACCGAACCGAGCCACAGCGGCAAGTCGGGGTCACGGCGCTGACCATAGGTGGCGAGCAGGGCCTGTGCCTCGATCGGGTCGCCCAGGGGGGTTCCGGTGCCGTGCGCCTCGACGACATCGACATCGGCGGACGACAGACCAGCGGCAACGAGTGCCTGGCGGATCACCCTCTGCTGCGAGGGCCCGTTCGGCGCGGTGAGTCCGTTGGACGCGCCATCCTGGTTCACCGCGGTGGCCCGTACGACGCCGAGAATCTCATGTCCGTCACGGATGGCATCGGAAACCCGCTCCACCAGCAGGACGCCCACGCCCTCGGCGCTGTTCGTTCCATCCGCGGATGCCGCGAACGCCTTGCACCGGCCGTCCTTCGCAAGACTCCGCATACGCGAGGCCAACACGATGCCGGCGGGAGTGGTCATCAGGCTGGAGCCTCCGGCCAGCGCCAACGACGACTCGCCCGAACGCAGGGACTGAACTGCCATGTGCAGGGCTACCAGGGACGACGAGCAGGCCGTGTCTATCGTGACCGCGGGCCCCTCGAACCCGAGAGTGTAGGAAACCCGTCCCGACAGGACGCTCTCCAAGCCGCCCGTCATCAGGTAGCCCTCAAGCTCGTCGGGGACGCTGTGGAAACCGGAGGCGTAATCGTGCCCGCCCATGCCGGCGAACACGCCGACGTTCTTGCCACGCAGAGCAGCCGGGTCTATGCCCGCCCGTTCGATCGCCTCCCATGACGTCTCCAGCATGAGACGCTGCTGCGGGTCCATGACCACCGTCTCGCTTTGTGATATCCCGAAGAATCCGGCGTCGAACTCGCCCGCGTCGTGCAGGAACCCGCCTTCCCGTACATAAGTCGTCCCGGCGCGATCGAGCTCCGGGTCGTACAGATTCTCCAGATCCCAGCCCCGGTCGGTGGGGAAAGGGCCGACTGCGGAACGACCATCGGCGATCAACTCCCACAACTCTTCAGGTGTCGACACACCACCAGGGAACCGGCACGCCATGCCCACGATGGCGATCGGTTCAGTGAAGCTGTCGCGGATCTTCTTGTTCTCGCTCTCCAGCCGCTCGTTCTCGATCAGTGAAGCCCGCAGCGCTTCGACAAGCTTTTCCTCTGAGCTGGTCATTCCCTGTCTCCGTTCGTTCCGGTCGCTCGTCCGCTACTGCTTGCCGGCTTTCCTCATCGCGCGCTCCACCAGGTCGTCGACATCCATCTGCTCGATCAGCCGCCTACCGTCCTGCTTCGGTTCGGCGGTGTCCTGCGCTGTGGCACTTTCACCACCGGGACTCGCCACCAGTTGCAGGAGCTTCTCCATGAGCCCGAGTTCCTGGAACCGGGACAGAGGCGTGGAGACCAGAACCCTCCGGATCTCGTCCTCTCGACCCGCCAACTCGCCGACGTCCTCGGGGCACAGTTCCGCCAGCAGACGGCGCATCAGGCTCCGGGGGGTGGGATGGTCGAAGACGATCGTGGCAGGGAGGCGGGTCCCTACGAGTCCCGTGAGCCGGTTGCGGAGTTCAACGGCCAACATCGAGTCGAAGCCGACCTCCCGGAAAGCCCGGTCGGGGTCGACCTTGCCGGGTGTCGAATGGCCCAGGACCGCAGCGACTTCGCGCCGGACCAGATCCAGCAGCATCTGCTCTCGCTGGACCGGGAGCATGGCGGACAGCTGTTCCGCGAGGCCGCCCCCACGGGAGGCCAGGTGCCGAGCGGTGCGGCGGCCGGCACGTACGAGGCTCCGCAGCAGTACGGGTACGGGTTCGGGTTCGGACGCGGCTTGGGCGCGCAGCGCGGCGTAGTCAGGCTTTGCCGCCAGAAGCACCGCGTCGTCCGACTGCAGCGCCGCGTCGAACAGCTCCAGACCCTCCTGGCTGGAGTGTGCCACCAGGCCCTGCGGGGCCGTCCTCCGCTGATTGGGCATGCCCAGGTTCCCGCTGGTGCCGGTCTGGTCCCACACTCCCCATGCGAGGGATGTGGCGGGCAGGCCGGAGTGGCGGCGGTGGAGGGCGAGGGCGTCCAGGCAGGCGTTGGCGGCGGCGTAGTTGCCCTGGCCAGGGTTGCCCAGCACTCCGGCGGCGGAGGAGAAGAGGACGAACGCCGCAAGGTCGATGTCCCGGGTCAGTTCGTGCAGGTGCAACGCCGCATCAAGTTTCGGCCGCAGGACGGTGTCGAAACGCTCCGGCGTCAGGGCGGTGATCACGCCGTCGTCGAGAACTCCGGCGGTATGAACGATGGCGGTGAGCGGGTGTGCGTCCGGTACGGCGGCCAGGAGCGCGGCGAGCGCGTCCCGGTCAGCGGTGTCGCACGCGACGATGGTGACGGTCGCGCCCAGGCCGGTCAGCTCCTCGTGCAGTGCCGCCGCACCTTCGGCGTCCGGTCCGCTCCGGCTGGCCAGCAGCACGTGCCGTACACCGTGTCCGGTCACCAAATGCCGGGCGA